>JBBIMQ010000328.1:0-3243 GCA_037444345.1 Gemmatimonadota bacterium
CCGCGGCGCCCAGCGGCCAGAGAGTCCGTATCCCGACAGCGGGCCCGAGCCTGCCGGCCCGCCCTCCGGTGCCCGGGTGCCGCCGCAAGCCACGAGAGCTCCCGCATCCAGCCCGGCAAACGACGAACCTTGTCCCACCCACATCGAAGGACTAGAATCCGGCTCCGCCGGAGTGGTGGCCGAGTGGCTGAAGGCGGCGGTTTGCTAAACCGTTATAGGGGGAAAAACTCCCTATCGAGGGTTCGAATCCCTCCCACTCCGTTACTCCAGCGGCCGTGCGGGGCCCCGCGCGCTGCGTGCTGCCCAGGTTCGGGAGCGCACCCGGCCCACGGCCCGCGCCCGCAGTACCCGTCACGCCCGCCGAGCCGTCATGCCTTCTCCCCGCGTCCGCTTCGCTCCTTCCCCGACCGGCTACCTCCACGTGGGGGGGGCCCGTACCGCGCTCTTCAACTGGCTGTTCGCCAGGAAGACCGGCGGGACCTTCATCCTTCGCATCGAGGACACCGATCGCGAACGGAGCACCGAGGAACACACCCGGGTGATCCTGGATGGTCTCACCTGGCTGGGTATCACCTGGGACGAGGGTCCCTATTTCCAGGGCGAGTACCTGGCGCGGCATCGCGCCGACGCCGAGCGGCTCCTCGCCCAAGGTGCGGCGTACCGCTGCTTCTGCACCCGCGAGGAGCTGGAGGCGGCTCGGGGCGCGGCGGAGCGCGCCGGCCAGAGCTTTCGCTACGACGGGCGCTGCGACCGGTTGCCGCCCGCCGAGGTGGAGGCCCGGCGCGCGCGCGGAATGCCGTTCGCCGTCAGGCTCCGGATGCCGGATGCGGAACTCGCCTGGGAGGACGCGGTGCACGGGCGGATCAGCTTCCAGGGCCGGGATTTCGATGACTTCATCATCTTCCGGAGCGATGGCACGCCGGTCTACAATCTCGCCGTGGTGTCCGACGACGCGGCCATGCGGATCACCCACGTGATCCGGGGCGACGATCACATTTCCAACACACCGAAGCAGATCGCCCTCTACCGGGCCCTGGGCCAGCCGGTGCCGGTCTTCGCCCACGTGCCGATGATCCTGGGCCCGGATGGGAAGAAGCTCTCCAAGCGCCACGGGGCCACGGCGGTGGGGGACTACCAGAAACAGGGGATCCTGCCGCTCGCCATGCGGAACTTTCTGGCCCTGCTGGGCTGGTCGCCGGGCGGGGACCGCGAGATTCTCTCCGAGTCGGAGATGATCCAGCTCTTCTCCCTGGAGGGGATTCAGAAGAAGCCCGCGGTGTTCGACCTCACCAAGCTCGAATGGATGAACGGGCAATATCTCTCGATGTTGCCGCCGGCGGAGCTGCGGGCGCCGGTGCTCCGCCATCTCGCCGAGATGGGGATCGCCGCGCACGGGCTCGATCTGGATCCCGTCATTGACGCGGTGAAGGCGCGGTCGCGCACCCTGCTGGACGTCGCTCGGCAGGTTGCCGTGCGGCTGCGCGGGGCCCCGGCCGAGCTCGATCCCAAGGCGATCCAGTTCGTGAACAAGCTCGGCCGGACCCGGTACCGGGAGAACCTCGAGCGCGCCGCCCGGCGCCTCGAATCGCTGCCAGATTGGAGCCCCGCCGCGATCGCGGCGGCGCTGGCCACCGAAGCGGAAACCAGCGGCCAGAAGCTCGGCGACGTGATGCAGCCGATCCGCATCGCCCTCACCGGCGGCACCGTGTCCGAGCCGGTGGATCAACTGGTGGCGGTGGTGGCCCGCGCGGCCGGCCGGGAAGCAGTACTGGCCCGGCTCCGCAACGCCGCCGCGTGACCGGCGCCCGGCGATGCAGGCGGCTCTGCCTCGCCGCCGCGGCGACGCTGGCCGGGCTCTTGGCCCTCCCTCCCTGGCCTCCGACCCCGCTCCCCGCCCAGGCACCTGAAGCGCCAGAGACCGCCCTCCCCACGGTCCGCCTGGTCTTCACCGGCGACATCAACCTGGGAACCCGGACCCTCGACGATGGCCTCCCGCCCGACAGCGGCCGGACCCTGTTCGCGCAGGTGGACACCCTGCTCCGCGGCGATCTCGTGATCGGCAACTTCGAGGGGGTGCTGTCGGATTCCGGGGAATCGGCCAAGTGCCGGAAGGACTCCACCACCTGCTATGCCTTCGCCACCCCGACCTGGCTCGCGCCCCGCCTGGTCGAGGCCGGCTTCACCCATCTCAACTTGGCCAACAACCACGCCAACGATTTCGGTCTCGACTGGCGCCTCCATACCCAGCGGGTGTTCGACTCGCTGGGCCTCCGGCGGTACGGCCCGCTGGAGGCGATCGTGATCCAGCCGGTCTGGGCGGGCGAGACCCCGGTCGTGGTCGGGCTGATCGGGTTTTCGACCTACCCGTTCGCCTACGATCTGCTCGATTTCGCCCGCAGCCGCACGGTGGTGGACTCGATTCGCCGGTACGTGGACCTGCTGGTGGTGACCTTCCATGGCGGGAGCGAGGGCGCCGGGGCCACCCGCCTGCCCGACGGACCCGAGACCATGGCTGGAGAGCCCCGGGGCAACCTCCGGCGCTGGGCCCGCGCGGTGATTGACGCCGGCGCCGACGCGGTGGTGGGGCACGGCCCTCACGTGCTCCGGGGGGTGGAGTTCCACCGGGGCAAGCCGATCTTCTACTCGCTCGGCAATTTCGCCACCTATCGCGGCTTCAATCTGGAATCGCCCCGGGACCTCACGGCTGTCCTCCAGCTCGACCTCCGGGCCGACGGCAGCACGGCCGCGGCCCGACTGGTACCCCTGCGCCAACTCCCGGGCTCGGGCCCGGCGCCCGACTCGACGGGCGCCGCACTCGAGCTCGTGCGGCGCGTGACCCGGCGGGATTTCGAGCGCACGGGGGCCAGGATCGGGGCGGGAGGCGAGGTGTTGCCACCCGCCGGGCCTCGCCGTCGAACTCCGGCTCCGTAGGCGCCTCCGGTGCCCGGACACCCGCCCGCCCCCCCCGGCCCCTGACCGCAGGCGGCGAGGTATCGAGTAGGCCGCGGTCGGCCTCGGCAAGCGGTCTTCGTTCGATCCCGGATCAATCCGGACCCGGCCCCTTCCCCCAGGCTTCCGCCCCGGGTCATCTGGCAGGTCCTGAGTCCCCCAGGGCGACGGACTCCCGTCGGGCACAGGACGGGAGGAAACAGGGTGGTTCGCTGGGTGGGGGCCCCCGCGTTACCGCGGGGGGAGGCCGGTGCCGACCGGGGCGGCGAGCGGGGAGGTGGTGGCGAGGGCCGG
>JBBIMQ010000329.1:0-3231 GCA_037444345.1 Gemmatimonadota bacterium
GGGCGGGCGGCACACGCCGTTCTTCAAGGGCTACCGGCCGCAGTTCTACTTCCGGACCACGGACGTGACCGGGTCGGTGGAGCTGCCCGAGGGGGTCGAGATGGTGATGCCCGGCGACAACATCCAGATGACGATCGAGCTCATCACCCCGATCGCCATGGAAGAGGGGCTTCGCTTCGCGATCCGCGAGGGTGGCCGGACGGTGGGAGCGGGCGTGGTGACGAAGATCCTGAAGTGAGAGCGAGGCGGCAGGCGCAGCAGGCGGAAGGACAGGCAGGGACGAGATAGGGCGGCGGGCCGGACGGCCCCGGGCGGGAGGTCCGGTCCGCTGCCCCGACGAGGCGAACATGGCGCAAAAGATCCGCATCCGGCTCAAGGCGTTCGACCACGGCGTGCTGGACCAGGCCGCGGCGGACATCGTGCGCATCGCGGAGAAGACCGGGGCGCAGGTGGCGGGACCGATTCCGCTCCCGGCCAAGACGGAGCGGTTCACGGTGCTGCGGAGCCCGCACATCGACAAGAAGAGCCGGGAGCAGTTCGAGCTCCGGACTCACAAGCGGCTCATTGACATTCACGACTCGCGGCCGCAGACCATGGACGCCCTGACCAAGCTCGACCTGCCCGCCGGCGTGGACGTGGAGATCAAGGTCGAATAGCCATGGCGAACGGACTGATCGGCCGGAAACTGGGCATGACCCGGGTGTTCGGGGAGGATGGCTCCTCGATTCCGGTCACGGTGATCGAGGCCGGGCCATGCCGGGTCGTGCAGGTGAAGGACGGCGCGGTGCAGCTCGGCTTCGGCCGGAGCAAGGCCTCGCGCACCAGCCGCCCCGCCCTGGGACATGCCAAGCGGGCGGGGTTGGAGGCCGCACCCTGGATCCTCCGGGACTTCGACACCGCGGCGGACCAGCGCTACCAGCCCGGCGACACGGTGACGGTGGGCATCTTCGCCCCCGGCGACTTGGTGAAGGTCACCGGGACCACCAAGGGCCGGGGCTTCCAGGGCATGGTGCACCGCTACGGCGCGGGCGGCGGTCCCGCCACCCACGGCAATACTCGGCACCGCAAGCCCGGCTCGATCTCGCCGGGCACCGATCCCTCGCGGGTGATCAAGGGGAAGCGGCTGCCGGGTCACATGGGCGCCTGCCGCCATACCGAGCTCGGCTTGCGGGTCGTCAAGGTGGACGCCGAGCGGAATCTCCTGTTCGTGCGGGGGGCCGTGCCCGGGGCGCGGAACGGAATTCTGCTGGTCAACAAGCAGCACGGCAGGAGCCGCCATGATTGAGGCCCCCCTGTTCTCGCCCTCCGGCGCCAAGAAGAGCGGCGCCTACCCGCTGCCCGCGCCGTACTTCGACGGCACGGTGCACCGCTCGGCGATGCACGAGGCCGTGAAGGTCCATCTGGCGAACCAGCGGCAGGGGACCCATGCCACCAAGACCCGGGGGCTCGTCTCCGGCGGGAATCGGAAGCCCTGGCGCCAGAAGGGAACGGGCCGGGCCCGGCAAGGCTCGATCCGCTCGCCGCTGTGGCCCGGGGGCGGGACCGTCTTCGGTCCGACCCCGCGGGACTATCGCCTGAAGCTGCCCCGGAAGGTGAAGCAGCTCGCCCGCCGCTCGGCGCTCAACGCCCGCGCCTCGGAGGGGAACCTCTACGTGATCGAACGGTTCGAGCAGCAGAGCCCCCGGACCCGGGAACTGGCGGCGCTGCTCGAAACCATGGGATTGGCCGGGCGCAAGGTGCTCATCCTCACCCACGGGGTGAGCGAGGCGGTCTACCTCTCGGGGCGGAACCTCCCCCGGGTGCGGGTGCTGCCGTACACCGAGGCCTCCGCCTACGACATCCTCTGGTCGGATGTGGTGGTGGTCGAGCAACCGGCGCTGGCGGGCGAGATGCCGGTGCCCTTCGTGCGGCCGATGGTCCCGGCCCCACGGCCGGCACCGGGCGAGCGGCCGGCACCGGCGCCCAGGCCCAGGGTGAAGGCCCCGAAGACGCCGAAGGCCCCCAAGGCGCCCGCCGAGGCCGGAGAGAAGCGGCGGGCCAGATCGAAAGCCGAGCGCCCGGCGCCCGCGAAGCCCGCCAAGGCGGCGAAACGGCCGGCCCGGAAGAAGCCGGAGGCCCGCAAGGGGAAGCCGGGCGGGAAGAAGAAGGGAGGCCAGTAAATGCCGGCACTCCATGACATCATTCAGCGGCCGGTGGTGACCGAGAAGAGCTCGGCTGCCTATCAACTGCGGAAGGAGTACGCCTTCCGGGTTCACCCGGGAGCCACCAAGCCGCAGATCCGCGCGGCGATCGAGCAGCTCTTCCAGGTGAAGGTGCGGAGCCTGCGTACCATGCAGGTGCGGCGGAAGGAAGTGGTGCGGGGGCGGAAGCGGGGAGCCACCGCGGCCTGGAAAAAGGCCGTCGTGGTGCTCCGGGAAGGTGACACCATTCCGGTGTTCGAGGGCTGAGATGGGAATCCGTCAATTCAAGCCGGTGACCCCGGGGACCCGGTTCCGGATGGTGTCGGACTTCGGCGAACTCACCCGGACCGAACCGGAGAAGCGCCTGCTCGAGCCGCTGCGGAAGACCGGGGGCCGCAACAACCGGGGACACGTCACCCTGCGCTATCGCGGCGGGGGGCACAAGCGGCAGTACCGCCGGATTGATTTCAAGCGGAACAAGTTCGGGGTCCCGGGCCGGGTGGTGTCCATCGAGTACGATCCGAACCGGAGCGCCCGGATCGCGCTGGTGGCGTACGCCGACGGGGAGAAGCGCTACATCCTGCACCCCAAGGGGCTCAAGGTGGGGGACACGGTGCTCGCCGGTCCCGGGGTGGATCCCCGGGTGGGCAACGCGGTCCCGCTGGGCGAGGTTCCGCTGGGGGAGATGGGGCACAACGTGGAGCTCAAGATCGGCAAGGGGGGGCAGCTGGCCCGGAGCGCCGGTTCCAGCGCCCAGGTGGTCGCCAAGGAGGGCGACTACGTCACCCTCCGGCTCCGCTCCACCGAGATGCGCCGGGTGCACGCCCGGTGCCTGGCGACGATCGGCGAGGTGGGCAACGCGGAGCACGAGCTCCTCTCGATCGGCAAGGCCGGCAAGACCCGCTGGCTCGGTCGGCGGCCCAAGGTCCGGGGGGTGGCGAAGAACCCGGTGGACCACCCGCTGGGAGGCGGCGAGGGCAAGAGTTCGGGCGGCCGCCCGCCGGTGTCGCCCTGGGGCAAGCCGGAAGGCAAGAAGACCCGGTCGCCCAAG
>JBBIMQ010000330.1:0-3228 GCA_037444345.1 Gemmatimonadota bacterium
GTGGAACACGGGTTGTGGAGCAGGCTGAAGAGCATCAGGTTGAGCCCGGTGAGCACCGTCCAGCCTGCGCTCCGCAGGAGATCGCCCACCGCGCTGACGGAGTCCAGCTCGAACATCACGCCCGCCCCCGCGCCCACCCCGGTCATCTTCCCCGCGAGCACCGTGAGCATGAGCACCGTGGGAATGATGCTCTCGGTCGCCGGAATCGCGACGACGTAGGCGAGCAGGATCACCCCGTTGAGCCCGATCAGGACCCCCAGGGGATCGAGCCAGCCCACGAAGTGCTCGGCCAGGCTGGCGCCGCCCACCGTGATGTTCCCGATCAGCCAGATCACCGCGCCCGCCGGCGCCGCGAAAACCACCGCGCGCCAGAGCACGATCGCGGTCCGGTCAATCAGCGAGGTGTAGAGAGTCTGGAGCACCCGGGGCGGGCGATAGGGCGGGAGCTCCAGGCTGAAGCTCGTGGCCTCGCCCTGCAACACCGTGCGGCTGAGCAGCCACGACGAGAAGAACATGGCCACGATCCCCAGCACGGCCACGCCCACCACCGCGGAGGCCGAGACCAGACCCGCCAGGGCGGCCGGGGCGAGACTACCGAGAAAGACGGAGGCCATGAGGATCTGGGTGGGCCACCGTCCGTTGCAGAGCGAGAAATTGTTCGTGAGGATGGCGACGAGGCGCTCCCGCGGGCTGTCAATCACCCGGGTGGCCACCACCCCCGCCGCGTTGCAGCCGAATCCCATGCACATGGTGAGCGCCTGCTTGCCGTGCGCTCCCGCCCGGCGGAACAGGGCATCCAGGGTGTACGCCACCCGGGGGAGATAGCCGAAGTCTTCGAGGAGGGTGAAGTGCGGAAAGAAAATCGCCATCGGCGGCAGCATGACGCTCACCACCCAGGCCGTGGCGAGATAGACGCCGTCGAACAGGAACCCGCTCAGCCACCACGGGAGCCCGGTCCCGGCACTCCAGCTCTTGAGGGCCGGATGGACCGTGTCGAGGAGCAGCGAGGCGAGCAGCCCCGACGGCACGTTGGCCCCTTCGATCGTGATCCAGAAGACGACCGCGAGGATGAGGAGCATCAAGGGAAAGCCGAAGGTCCGGCTGGTGAGCAGCCGGTCGAGCCGGCGATCGAAGTCGAACCGGGCCCGGCGGAGCCCGGTGCGCTGGCTCCGGGCAGCGATCCGCTGGGCCGCCGCGTAGAGACTCGCCGCCAGGGCGTCCTGGAAGCCCGGCGAGAGCCGCCAGCGCAGCCGTGCCGTTCCCTGCAGCAGGGCCTCGATCTCCGGGCTTGCTGCTCCTGCGCTGCCCTCTCCCCCCCCCGCCGCGCGGGCAAAACCGGCCTCTTCCAGCCGCCCCAGTTCGCCCGAGCGCGCCGCCTGCTCGATTCGCTGGTCGCCGTGGAGCAGCCGGAGCGCCACCCAGCGAGCGTTGGGCAGGCCGGGAAAGGCGGCCTCCACCAGCGGAACAAGCTCACTCAGTGCGCTCTCCACCTCCGGCGCATGCTCCTTGAGCCGGTAGGGGGCCACGGGCACCTGGCCCTCGGCCATCCGGAGCACGACCTCCTTCAGCTCCGCGATCCCCTGGCCCTGGCGGGCCACAGCCGGCACCACCGGCACCCCCAGCTCCGCCGCCAGTCTGGTCGGGTCCACCGCGATGCCGTGGCGGCGGGCCTCGTCCATGAGATTGAGGCAGATTACGACCTGCCCGGTGATCTCGAGAATCTGGAGCACCAGATTGAGATTCCGCTCCAGCCGGGTGGCGTCCACGACCACGATCGTGACATCGGGCTCGCCGAACAACAGGAAGTCGCGGGCGACCTCCTCGTCGGTGCTCCCCGCCTGAAGCGAGTAGGTGCCCGGCAAATCCACGACCTTGAGCCGCTTGCCGCCGTGCCCGAACACTCCCTCGGCGCGCACCACGGTCTTGCCGGGCCAGTTGCCGGTGTGCTGCCGGAGTCCGGTCAGGGCATTGAAGACGGTGCTCTTGCCGGTGTTGGGGTTCCCCGCCAGGGCCACCAGATAGTCCCATCGGGTCTGCGGCACGCCCAGCTGGACCAGCCGAGCCGACCGCTCCGGCGCGCAGTGACGACAGGCGACGGATCCGGTCATAGTCGCCTCACGACGCTGCGGCGAGCGCCGCAGGCTCGATCTGGACCTGCGCCGCCTGGCTGCGGCGAAGCGCGATGAGCGCGCCGCGGATCCGGTAGGCCACCGGATCGCCTCCGGCGCTGGAGAATTCCGCGGTCACCACCGTGCCCGGCACCACCCCGAGATCGAGCAGGCGGCGCCGTTGCGGGCCCTGACAAGACGGGGCGATCCGAATCACGCGGCCAGCCTCCCCCGGCGCCAGATCAGCCAGGGTACGGTGGACCTCGCCCGTGACCTCCGCCCCGGGACGCCGCTCCACCGTAATGTTCCCGGCCACCACCGCGGGCAGCGTGTGCTCCCTGCCCTCCATCCGGAATCGCACCTCCCGCGATCCGGCCTCCAGCAACCGGAGCTCGACACCGGGCATGAGCCCCTCCCCCAAGAGCCGCTCGAATACCTCCCGCGGCTCGTCTTCGAGATGCACGATGGCGGCGGCGGTCCCCGGCGACAGCGCGGTGAGCGGCTCGCCCGAGCGGGCCGGAAGTTCGCCGGTGGCGGAGGGAATCGGATCGCCATGGGGGTCGTACGGCGGGTTCCCCATGCGCGAGGCCAGCGCTTCCGCCTCCCTCGGCGAAAGGGCGTGCTCCTGCCGCTCGGCCTGGTCGTGCCACTCCGCCGGAGCCACTCCGGTCCGATCCGCCAGGTACCGCTCCCAGAGGCGATGGGTCCGGATGATCCGGAGCGCGTAACGCCGGCCGGCGGGAGTCAACGCCACTGCGCCCGCGTCGCTCTGCGCCAGGTCGAGCTCCCCCAGCCGTTCAACCACCCGCAGGGCGTGCCCCCGCCCGATCTCCAGCGCACCCGCCACACTCTCGATGGTCGAGATCCGGCCGACCTGCTCCGAGTGGTAGAGGTGTTTGAGCGCGTCCTCCAGCCGGATCCGCTCGGTCATCCGGAGGAGCCGGACCACGCGCGGCACCAGGCCGTACCGGGGCCAGACGAGGAAGGCCAGCACGGCGCAGAGTGCGGCGAAGACGAGGAGTGCCGCTCGGGGATCGGGTGGGGTGGTCAATTCGGGAGACCTATTCCTGGATCTTTGTGGACGAGAGAAGGATATTAGGGCGTACGAAATCCTGCAAGC
>JBBIMQ010000331.1:0-3176 GCA_037444345.1 Gemmatimonadota bacterium
GGCCGGCCGCGAGGGCTTAAGTTAACATCATGTCGCAAGATAATGACCGGATCGTGGTCGCCGAACTGAGCTGGTGGCTTTTTGTCCTGCTGGTCATTCTGACCGGCCTCGCGCTGTACCCGGTCTACGCCCCGCGGACCAGCCCGATCGTGCACCCTGTCATGCACGAGGGCGAGCCGTGAGCACCGTGCGGCTCACCCTGCCTGACGGGAGCGTGCGCGAAGTGCCCCGCGGCACCACGGCCCGGGCGGTGGCGGCAAGCATCGGGGCCGGGCTTGCCCGGGCGGCCATCGCCGCCAAGCTCGACGGGCAGGTACTCGACCTGGACCGGCCGATCGAGCGCGACGGGAGCTTCGCGATTCTCACCGAGCGGGACCCGGAGGCGCTGGAAGTACTCCGCCACTCCGCCGCCCACGTCCTCGCCACCGCGGTCCGGGAACTGTTCCCTCGGGCGGGCATCGGCTTCGGCCCGCCCATCGAGGACGGGTTCTACTACGACTTCCAGGTGGATCGCCCCTTCACCCCCGACGACCTCGCCGCCATCGAGCGGAAGATGGCCGAGGTGGCCGCGAAGGACTACCCGTTCGTGCGGGAGGAAGTGACCCGCGAGGAAGCCAACCGGCGCTTCGCCGACGACCCGCTCAAGCTGGAGCGGATCGCCGAGCTGGGCGACGGCGAGGTGATCTCGGTGTACACCGACGGGCCCTTCATGGACCTCTGCCGCGGGCCCCACATCCCGAGCACCGGCCGGCTCAAGCATTTCAAGCTGCTCTCGGCCGCCGGCGCGTACTGGCGAGGGGATTCCCGCCGCCAGATGCTGCAGCGGATCTACGGCACGGCGTGGTTCAGGAAGGAAGACCTCGACGCCTACCTCCGCCGCCTGGAGGAGGCGCGCAAGCGCGACCACCGCAAGCTCGGCCGGGAGCTGGATCTCTTCCTGTTCCACCCCTACGCGCCCGGGGCCGCCTTCTGGACCGAACGCGGGGCCACGATCTACCGCCTGGTGGAGGGCTACATCCGGGAACTGCAACAGCGGAACGGCTACCACGAGATCAAGACCCCGCTGCTCTACCACAAGAGCCTCTGGGAGCTGTCCGGACACTGGGGCAAGTACCGGGAGAACATGTTCCTGGTGCTGGACAACGAGAGCGGCGAGCACGATTTCTCGCTCAAGCCGATGAACTGTCCCTCCCACTACGTGCTCTACAGCGCCAAGCGGCATTCGTACCGGGATCTTCCGCTTCGCTATGCCACCTTCGATGTGCTGCACCGCAACGAGGTGACCGGGGCGCTCTCCGGGCTCACCCGGGTGCGGCAGTTCCAGCAGGACGATTGCCACATCTTTCTCATGCCGTCCCAGATTCCGGTCGAGGTGGGCCGGCTCACCGCGCTGATACTCGAGGTGTACCGGACCTTCGGGCTCAGCGCCACGGCGCGGTTTGCCACCCGGCCGCCGGTCCGGATCGGGGACGACGCCATGTGGGACCGGGCGGAGGCCGATCTCAAGGCCGCCCTCGACGCCACGGGGCTGGCCTACGAGACCAAGCCGGGCGACGGCGCGTTCTACGGTCCCAAGATTGACTTCGAGGTGGCCGACAGCATCGGGCGGAAATGGCAGCTCGGTACCATCCAGCTGGACTACGCGGCGCCCGAGCGTTTCAATCTGATCTACGTGGGCGAGGACAACCGGGAACACCGCCCGGTGGTCATTCACCGGGCCATGTGCGGCTCGTTCGAGCGGTTCATCGCGATTCTCATCGAGCACTTCGCCGGTGCCTTCCCGCCGTGGCTCGCGCCGGAGCAGGTGCGGGTGCTCCCGATCGCCGACGCCCAGCGCGAGGCCGCCCTGCGGGTGGTCGAGCGGTTCCGGGCGGCGGGTCTGCGCGCCACCCTGGACGATCGGGCCGACACGCTCAACTACCGGATCCGGGACGGCGAGATCTGGAAGGTGCCCTATCTGGCGGTGGTGGGGCAGCGGGAGGCGGACGCCGGCACCGTCGCCCTGCGGGTCCGGGGCGCTGGCACCAAACAGGAGATCGTGCCGCTCGAGGCGGCCGTGGCCCGGCTCGCCGAGAAGGTGCAGAGCCGCGCGCTCGAACCCTGAGTCCCCACTCGCGGATCGCCCTTGACCACCGTGCTCTGGGGAGCGCTGGCCGCGCTGGCCGCGATCGCCCTCTTCCTGCTGGCGCAGGCGATCTACCTCGGGGCCGTGCTGCGCTGGCAGGACGAGCGCTCGGTGGGGTTGGCCTACTACGGCCTCCCCCCGGAGGGCCGGGCGGCCTTCAAGCGCGCGCTCCGGGCTCACGCCCGACGGCTCGCGCCGCTGCTCTGGGTCACGGCCCGGACCACCCGACTCGACTTCCGCCGCCTCACCTTTCGCTACCAGGGCGTGCCCGGGCCCCACGGCACCGCGAGCCCTGAGAGCTTCGCCCGGGGAGCCGCCTGCCAGCCGCGCTCCGGCGACATCTTCGTGGTGACCCAGATGAAGTGCGGTACCACCTGGATGCAGCACCTGGTGTACGAGATCCTGCACCGGGGCGAGGGGAACCTGGTCGAGTCCGGAACCGCGCTCTACGCGGTCTCTCCCTGGCTCGAGGGCCGCAAGAGCGTCCCGCTCGAGGCCGCCCCGCTGCTCGGCGCCGAACGCCCCTCCCGACTCATCAAGACCCACTTCCCGGCCGGGCTCTGTCCCCGCAGCGAAGCTGCGCGCTACATCTACGTGGTGCGCCACCCGGTGAGCTGCTTCGCGAGCTGCGTGGACTTCATTCTCACCAATGTGGGCCAGCTCGACCCGGGTCTCGAGGCGTTCGAAGAATGGTTTTGCTCGCCGGAACTCATGTGGTGGGGCACCTGGCCCGAGCACGTCCGGGGCTGGTGGGACCGAACCGCACGGGACGGCAACGTGCTGTTTCTCGCGTTCGAGGAGATGAAACGGGATCTCCCGGCCGTGGCGCGGCGGGTGGCGGCCTTTCTCGAGGTGGCCCCGCTCGGCGAACCGGAGCTGGCTCGGGTGGTGGACAAGTGCAGCTTTGCCTACATGCAGCGGCACCAGGACACCTTCGAGATGCACCCGCCCCATCTGCTCCAGACCAACGCGGAACTCTTCGTGCGCGGCACCGCGGACCGCCACCGCGACGTGCCGCCGGAGCTTCGCGAGCGACTGCTGGCCTGGGCTG
>JBBIMQ010000332.1:0-3161 GCA_037444345.1 Gemmatimonadota bacterium
CCTGGCCCTCCAGGCTGGCCAGGGTGGCGGCCACCTGGCTGCGGGCTGCCGGGTTCCGTTAGCGGCGCCGTTCTCGAGCTTTGAACTATCTGGCCTGCGCCAGAGGTGCCTCAGATTACTCAGTACCGATAGCACGTCCGACCCGGGTCGCCGCTGGATCGCCAGCACGCCCACGCCGAGCAGTGCCAGCACGATGTTAGCCAGCCAGACCCCCAGCCAGACAGGCAGCTTGCCGGAAACAGCGCCGTGCTCACCAACCAGCACGTGGTGAGCGGAGCCGAGCGGATCATCGTGACCCTGCCTGACGGCAGCGACGTGGAGGGGACGCTGCTCGGCGAGGACGCCGTGACCGACATCGCGGTGATCCGCACCGGACGGAACGATCTGCCTCCGGTGACGATCGGGCGGAGCACCGACCTGTTGATCGGCGAGTGGGTCGTCGCACTAGGCAATCCATTCGCCTACCTCCTCGGCAACGTGGAGCCCACGGTCACGGCCGGCGTGGTGAGCGCCACGGGTCGCAATATTCTGCCGAGCCGGGAGCAGACCGGCCTCTACCTCGACATGATCCAGACCGACGCGGCCATCAACCCCGGCAACTCCGGAGGGCCGCTCGCGAATGCGCTGGGCGAGGTGGTGGGAGTGAACTCCTCCATTTTCACTCAGAGCGGGGGTTCGATCGGCCTCGGCTTCGCGATCCCGATCGAGCGCGCGCTCCGGGTGGCGGACGAGATCATCCGCCACGGCTCGGTGCGGCGGGCCTGGGTGGGCTTCGAGGTGGCAGGGGCCGACCGGCTGGAGACCTGGAAGAGCCAGGGCGGCGTGCTGGTCGTCAGTGTGGCCGACGGCGGCCCCGCCGAGCAGGCGGGACTCCGGCCCGGCGACGTGCTGACCCGGGCAGGAAGCCGGGTGCTGCGCAACTACCTCGATTGGGAAGCCGTGAAGCTGGACCTCCGGGTGGGCGACCGGATCCCGCTCACGGTTCGCCGGCGCGATGGCAAGGTGGTCGAGAAATTCCTCACCGCGGGCGACCTGCCCACCGTGACCGCCGAGAAGGTCACGGTGCTCCGGGACCTCCAGCTCGTCACCGTGACTCCCCAGGTGCGGGCCGAGCGCGGCATCCAGAGCGAGTGGGGGGCGCTGATCTTCCGGATCTCGCGCCAGCTGTCGCAGGCAAGCAGCCTCCGGGAGGGCGACGTCATCGTCGCGATGAACCGGCGCCTGACCCGATCGGCCGAGGACGTTCAGGACGAGATCAGCAACCTGCGGCGCGGCCAGGCGGTGCGGGTGGTCTTCGAGCGGGCAGGCCAGGTGGTGTACACCGACCTGATCTTCCAGTGACCGAGGACCGCTACCGCTCCGCGCTCGGCACGCGCTACGCCTCACCGGCGATGCAGCGACTCTGGGGGGAGCCGCACCGGATCCGGCTCTGGCGCCGGGTGTGGCTCGCGCTCGCCGAGACCCAGCGCGAATTGGGCCTCGCGATCCCCGATCGCGCCCTGGCGGAGATGCGCGCCCACCTGGACGACGCCGACCTGGAGGCCGCAGCCCGCTACGAGCAGCAGTTTCGCCACGATGTGATGGCTCATGTGCACCATTTCGGCGACCAGGCCCCGGCCGCGCGGCCCTACCTCCACCTCGGCGCCACCAGCGCCTTCGTCACCGACAACGCCGACCTGCTGGTGATCCGGGACAGCCTCCGGCTCCTGCTGGGGCGCCTCCTTGCCGTGCTGGGCGGCCTGGAGCGCTTCGCGCGCCAGTACGCCGGCCTCCCGTGCCTGGCCTACACCCACTTCCAGCCCGCCCAGCTCACCACGGTGGGCAAGCGCGCCACGTTGTGGGCCCAGGACTTCGCGCTGGACGTGGAAGAGCTGATCCACCGACTCGAGACGTTGCGGCTCCGCGGCTGCAAGGGCACGACCGGCACCCAGGCGTCGTTTCTCGAGCTCTTTCGGGGTGACCACGGCAAGGTGCGCGAGCTGGAGCGCAGGATCGCGCAGCGGTTGGGCATCGAGCGCGTCTACCCGGTCACTGGCCAGACCTACCCCCGCAAGGGCGACAGTGCGGTGCTCGACGCCTTGAGCGGGATCGCCCAGTCGGCTTCCAAGATGGCCACCGACCTTCGGCTGCTCCAGCACGAGGGCGAGATCCTGGAGCCCTTCGAGCGGGACCAGATCGGTTCCAGCGACATGGCCTACAAGCGCAACCCGATGCGGGCCGAGCGGATCTGCGGCCTGGCACGGTTCGTTTTGAGCCTGCAGGCGAACGCGGCGCATACCGCCGCCACGCAATGGCTGGAACGGAGTCTGGACGACAGCGCCAACCGCCGGCTCGCACTCCCCGAGGCCTTCCTGGCGACCGACGCGATTCTGGTGCTGGCGACCAATATCGTGGCCGGGCTCGAGGTGCGGCCCGACACCATCCGCGACCACGTGGAGGCCCAGATGCCCTACATGGCCACGGAACGCCTCCTCATGCTCGGCGTCGAAGCGGGCGGCGACCGGCAGGCACTGCACGAGGCGATCCGCCGGGCCAGCCTCGCCGCTCGCGAGGCGGAGAAGCGGGGAGCGCCCGGCGACCTGCTGGATCGGCTGGCCGGCGATCCTGCGTTTGCCCACGTGCCGGTGGCCGCGCTCCGCGACGAGCTCGATCCCCGGCGCTACACCGGACGGGCCGAACAGCAAGTGGAGGAGTTCCTCGAGGAATACCTCCGGCCCCTCCTCGCCGAAGCGCGCGCGCTGGCGGCGGAGCCGGATCGGGCGGAGGTGAACGTATGACCGTGCTCGTCGAGAGCCGGCTCCCCCTACCCCTGGTCCGGAAGGGCAAGGTCCGCGAGGTCTACGAGGTGGACGCCGATCACTTGCTCCTCGTCGCAAGCGACCGGGTGAGCGCCTTCGACGTGGTCCTGCGCGAGCCGATCCCCCGCAAGGGCGCCGTGCTCACCCAGCTCAGTGCTTTCTGGTTCCGCCGGCTCGGGGGAGTGGTGGCCAGCCACTTCGTCACCGCCGAGACCGGGCGGATCCTGGAGCGCCTGGAGCGCGTCCCGGGCCTGGCCCGCCGGGCGGCGCAGCTTCGGGAGCAGGTCGCCGGCCGGAGCATGCTGGTGCGGCGGACCCAGCCGGTGCCCTTCGAGTGCGTGGTCCGGGGCTACCTCGCCGGTT
>JBBIMQ010000333.1:0-3153 GCA_037444345.1 Gemmatimonadota bacterium
AGACTGCAGCACTCCGCGCGGCGGGGGAACGGGCACGGGGGGCGACGCTGGTGGTCACGCTGGAGCCGTGCAATCACCATGGCAAGCAACCTCCCTGTGCCCCCGCCCTGGTGGCGGCGGGGGTGACGCGGGTGGTGGCCGCCCTCGCCGACCCCAATCCGGAGGCCGACGGGGGCGTGGAGCGGCTGGCGGCCGCCGGTGTTACTACCGAGCTGGGTTTGCGGGCGGCGGAAGCCCGGGCCCAGAACGCGATCTTCCTGCACCGCTGGCGCGGCCTCGAGCGGCCCTTCGTCGCGCTCAAGCTGGCGACCACGCTGGACGGCCGTATCGCGGACCCGAGCGGCCGGTCACGCTGGATCTCGGGGGAGGCGGCCCGGGACTTCGTCCACTGGCTCCGGGCGGGTTTCGATGCCATCGGGGTGGGTGGTTTCACCGCCCGCACCGACGACGCCTCGCTGACCGTGCGAGGCCCGGTCGAGCCGCGGCGGCCCCCGGTGCGGGTGGTCTTCGACCGGATGGGCGAACTCCCCACCACCCTCACACTGGTGCGCACCGCCCGCCAGATTCCCACTGTCCTCATCACCCAGGGCCTCGCGCCGCCGCACCGGCTCGCCCAGCTCGAGGAGGCCGGCGTCACGGTCCATCGGGTGAGATCCCTGGCCGACGGGCTGGGCCTGCTGTACCGGAGCGGGATCGGCTCAATGCTGGTCGAGGGCGGCGGGCGGCTCGCCGGCGCCCTGCTCGCGGCGGGACTGGTGGACCGCTACTACTGGATCCAGGCACCCGTCTGGGTCGGGGATCAGGGGATCCCGGCGATCGCGGGACTTCCCGGCGTCTCGCTGGTCGAGGCGGAACGGTGGCGGGTCGTGGAGCGGCGGGCCCTGGGAGAAGACACCCTGCTGGTCGTGGATCGGGAGGTGTCGTGTTCACCGGGATCGTGACGGCTCTGGGCACGGTCCGCAGCGCGAGCCCGAGCGACGGCGGGGTGAGCTTGCGCATTGCCGCGCCCTACCGCGGCCTCCGCCGGGGCGAGAGCATCGCGGTGGACGGGGCCTGCCTCACGGTGGAGCGGACCGGGGCGGGCTGGTTCGCCGTGCACGTGGTCCGGACCTCCCTCGAGCGCACCTTGTTCGGCGAGTACCGCAAGGGCCGGCGGGTCAACCTCGAGCGCGCGTTACGGGTGGGCGACCGGCTCGGGGGCCATTGGGTGCAGGGTCACGTGGATGGGGTGGGGCGCGTCGCCGCGGCGCGACGGCAGGGTGACGCCTGGCTGCTCGACTTGGAGGTGCCTCCCCAGGTCGCCGGCTGCACCGTCCCGCTCGGCTCGATCACCGTGGACGGCGTGAGCCTCACGGTGAACGCGATTCCCCGTCCCGGTGTTGTCCAGGTCTCGCTGGTCCCGTATACCATTCAGCACACCACGCTCGGGGCTAAGCAGCCCGGCGACCGCGTCCACCTGGAAGCGGACACGATCGGCAAGTACGTGGCGGCCTTGATGCAGCGGGGGGAACCGGCCGGCGGATGCGGCGGCGCGACGGTGCCCGCGGTGTTCCCCGGCGCCGGTCCCCGCCATTCGAGAAGTGGAGAACGATGAGTTTCGGCACGATCGAACAGGCCATCGAGGACCTGCGCAACGGGAAATTCGTCGTGGTGGCTGACGACGAAGACCGGGAGAACGAGGGCGACCTGATCTGCGCCGCGGAGCTGGTCACCCCCGAGATGGTCAACTTCATGATCACCCATGCCCGCGGCTGGGTGTGCCTCGCCCTGACCCCCGAGCGCTGTGACCAGCTCGGGCTGCACCAGATGGACAGCCAGAATACCGAGTCCATGCGGACCGCGTTCACCATCACCATTGACGCGCACGAGCGCTTCGGGGTCACCACGGGCATCTCGGCGTCGGACCGCGCCAAGACCATCCATGTCGCGATCAACCCGAAGACCGTGCCGGCCGATCTCCGGCGACCCGGCCACGTCAACCCGGTCCGGGCCCGTCCCGGTGGGGTACTCCAGCGGGTGGGCCACACCGAGGCTGCCGTGGACCTGGCCCGGCTGGCGGGGCTCTATCCCGCGGGGGTCATGTGCGAGATTCTGGCGGCGAGCGGCCAGGCCATGCGGCGGGACGAGCTGATGGAGTTCGCCACCCGCCACGGCCTCACCTTCGTGACCGTCGCCCAGCTGGTGGCCTACCGGCTGCGGATGGAACGCCTGGTGCACCGGGTCGCCGAAGCGCGGCTGCCCACGGAGTACGGGGAGTTTCGGATCATCGCCTACCGCAACGACGTGGATGCGGCCCAGCACGTGGCGCTCGTCATGGGCGACGTGGACGGGCGGAAGGACGTCCTGGTCCGGATGCACTCGGAGTGCCTCACCGGCGACGTCTTCCACTCTCGCCGCTGCGATTGCGGCCGCCAGCTCGACGCCGCCATGCGCCTGGTAGCGGAGGCGAAGGAGGGGGTCATCGTCTACCTCGACCAGGAAGGGCGCGGGATCGGGCTCCTCAACAAGATCAAGGCCTACGCGCTCCAGGACGAGGGTGACGACACGGTGGAGGCCAACGAGCGGCTCGGCTTCCCGCCCGATCTGCGCAATTACGGCATCGGCGCTCAGATCCTGCGCGATCTCGGGCTCTCCTCGATTCGGGTGATGACCAACAACCCCCGCAAGCTCGTGGGGCTCGAGGGGTACGGCCTCGAGATCGTGGCCCGGGTTCCGCTGCTGACCGATCCCACCCGAGACAATCGCGCCTATC
The DNA here is from genome assembly GCA_037444345.1 of Gemmatimonadota bacterium. Taxonomy (GTDB): domain Bacteria; phylum Gemmatimonadota; class Gemmatimonadetes; order Gemmatimonadales; family GWC2-71-9; genus JADJOM01. Next base: position 2,753 of record JBBIMQ010000333.1, read on the forward strand.
TCGAGGCCAAGCGCGACAAGCTCGGCCATCTCCTCACTCACTGACGCCGTGCCGGAATACCGGGGCCAGCTCCGACCGCGGGGCCGGGTGGCCGTGCTCGTGAGCCGCTACAACGAGCGGGTGACCGCCCGGCTCCTGGAAGGCGCCCTCGCCTGCTGCCGCGAGGCCGGGCTCGACGAAGGGGCGGTGGATGTGGTGTGGGTCCCCGGCGCGTTCGAGCTGGGGGCGGCGGCGGGCGCGCTCGCGGCCACCGGCCGCTACTCGGCGCTGGTGGCCCTGGGTGCTGTGATCCGGGGCGAAACCCCGCATTTCGAATACGTGGCCGGCGCGGCGGCGCGCGGGCTCGGGTTGGTGGCGGCCACCCACGGACTGCCGGTCGCCTTCGGGGTCCTCACCACCGA
>JBBIMQ010000334.1:0-2538 GCA_037444345.1 Gemmatimonadota bacterium
AGCACCACCTCGCGGGTTTCTTCCGCGGCGGTGCGGCATGTATCGCACGTTTCGAGATGGGACGCGCGCGGGTCGGGCAGGCGACCCTCGAGCCAGAGATCGAGCTCCTCGGGGCTCAGGTGCCTGCGTTCGTCCTTCATCACCGGCTCCTACGGCCGTGGCAGAGGTGCGGTTTCGGTTTCATTCCCGCAAGTGAGCGAGCATGCCGCGCAGCTCGTGACGGGCCCGGTGGATGTAGGTTTTCACCGTGCCGAGCGGCAGGTCGAGCAGGTGGGCGATCTCCTCGTATGCCATGCCCTCGACATGCCGGAGGAGAATGCAGGCTCGGTACTCGGGGCGGAGGCGGCCGATCGCGCGTTCGATTGCCGTCCCGAGTTCGCGGGCCTCGAGCTCGGCCAGCGGACTCTCGCCGCGGTCGCTCACCTGGAGGGCGGTGGCCTCGATGTCTTCCTGGGTGGTGGCGTGGGGGGAACCGTCGAGCGAGAGCGTATCGAGGTCGCGTCGCCGCAGGTAATCAATGGCGGTGTTGTTGGCGATCTTGAAGATCCAGCTCGAGAACTTGTACTCGGGCCGATAGGAGCCGATGGCGTTGAGCGCCTTGACGAAGGTCTCCTGCGACAGGTCCTCGGCTGTCTGGCGGTCGCGCACCATACGAAAGACCAGCGAAAAGACGGGGCGCTCGTAACGGCGGATCAACTCGCGATAGGCCGCCTCGCGGCCCTCGCGGGCAAGAGTCACGACCTCCTGATCGGAAGCGGCGGCCAGGTCGAGCTGTTCAGTCACGGGCGGGTCCGCGACCTCGACAGCCGCTGAGCCGGGGACTACATTGCGCGCCCATGTTCGCCACGGAGAGGAAGTTACCGCTTTCGGGCGGCGCGGAGAAGCGGCGCTATGTGCGCGACATGTTCGGCGCCGTGGCTCCCACCTACGACTTCATCAACCGCGCCATCAGCTTCACCCTGGACCGCCGCTGGCGGCGGCTCGCGGTGGATCGGCTGGACTGGCCGCGGGTGGCGGGCGGGCGGTATCTCGATCTCTGCGCCGGAACGCTCGACCTCGCTGCCGAGCTGGCCCGGCGAGCCGGCTTTGGCGGGGTCGTCGTCGCGGCCGATTTCTCCCAGCCGATGCTCCGGCAAGGCCGGGGGAAAGCGGCCCGCGTGCGGCCGCTGGTGGCGGATGTGCTGGAGCTGCCGTTCCGCGACGCGAGCTTCGACGGCGCGACCGTGGGTTGGGGGGTGAGAAACCTGGCCGATCTCGATCGGGGGCTTGCGGAGGCCGCTCGGGTGCTCCGGCCGGGTGCCAGGCTCGTGATCCTGGAGAGCAGCATTCCGCCCCGCCAGCCCCTCCGGGGTCTCTATCTTCTCTATTTCCGCCACGTGCTGCCCCTGATCGGGCGGCTCATCTCGCGGCATGACACGGCGTATTCCTGGCTCCCGGCGTCGGTGGCCGTCTTCGACACGCCGGAGGCGCTCGCCCAGCGGATGCAACGGGCGGGATTCGCCGAGGTCCGGTTCGAGCGGCTTCTGGGCGGGGTGTGCACGATTCACGTCGGAGTGAAGGCCGAGGGGTGACGAGGAGAGCAGTCACGAGCGCACAAGGGGATCCCTCGTGCGGGGGACGGCGAGGGCACGGCCCGGTGCCGGCCGAGCGCGGTGGAGCTCGGCGCCCCGGTCGAGGGGAGCGAGCCTGGCCGGAGCCGGGGAGCATGCCGGGCCGGCCGCCCAGGGTACCGCCCCCGGTGCCGCCCCGGCATCCGCCTCGTTCCCCGACCCCCAATCGGCGAGGCCGCTGAGGTGCTGCCGGTCGTATTCGCCATCACCGGGGCTTCGGGGGCGCCGTACGGGGTACGCCTCCTCGAGGTTCTGGTCAGGCACCGGGTTCCGGTGTGGCTCATCGTATCGAGCCACGGCTGGCGGCTGCTCGAACAAGAATGCAGCCTGGCCGACCGCGCGGCCCTTCAAGCCGCCACGGGCGGCGACTGGTCCGCGGTCACGGTCTTTTCCGACGACGATCGGGGGGCACGGCCCGCCTCCGGTTCGGCGCGGTGGTCCGGCATGGTGATCTGCCCCTGCTCGATGGGAACCGTCGCCGCCATCGCCACCGGCTCCAGCCGCTCGCTCGTCGAACGGGCGGCCGATGTGGCCTTGAAGGAGCGCCGCCGATTGATTCTGGTCCCGCGAGAAAGCCCGCTCTCGCTCGTGCATCTCAGGAATCTGGCGGCCGTGGCGGAGGCTGGAGCCGTCGTGCTGCCGGCGGCGCCTGGGTTCTACCATCGGCCGACCCGGGTCTCGGAGCTCGTGGACTTTGTGGTGCAGCGAATCCTCGACCACCTGGGGCTCGAGCTTGACATCGCCCCGAGGTGGGAAGGGAAGCCGGGTGGCTAGAGCGGCTCGGGCGCGGCCAGCTGCTCGGCCGGCGCCGGGGGAGACCGAGGGGGGAGCGGTGCCGCGGGAAAGCCAGCCCGCCGCGCGGGGATCGCCGGCCCCACGACTCTCGGTGACCGGACGGACCTGCCGCCAGTCCGGGGCGGCATTCCGG
>JBBIMQ010000334.1:2566-3148 GCA_037444345.1 Gemmatimonadota bacterium
ATCATCGCCGACACCCACGGCCTGCTCCGACCCGAGGTTTTCGAGATCTTCCGCGAGGTGGACGAGATCCTCCATGCCGGGGACATCGGGCCGCCGGACCTTCTGCTCGAGCTCGAGGCGATCGCGCCGGTGACGGCGGTGTACGGCAACTGCGACGGCTGGGAACTCCGGCGCCAGCTTCCGGCCGTGGTGAAGCGCCGGATCGAAGGGCTCGATTTCGTGCTCACTCATGGAGACCAGTTCGCCAGCCTGACGCCGGAAGCCCTGCACCGGGCATATCCTGACGCCGAGGTGATCGTGTTCGGCCACACCCACCGCCCGTTGCTCACGACGGTGGATCTCGTCGTGACGGTGATGAATCCGGGTGGGGCAGGCCGGCGCCGGTTCAACTTGCCGGCGTCGGTGGGCATCATGGAGCTCGAGGCGGGGCTGCCGCCCCGCGCCCGGCTGGTGCCCATCGGCGACTAGGTCGGGTGCGCCCGACGGGTGAGGGGGGCAGAGGGGTCCTTCACCCCTGCGGAAGCAGGGGTCCAGGGGAATTGTCGGCACCTGGATGCCGGCTTCCGCCGGCATGACAGGGGG
>JBBIMQ010000335.1:0-2509 GCA_037444345.1 Gemmatimonadota bacterium
AAAGCAATTCCTCAGTGAGATCCGCACAAGCATGCGGGAGCACAATGTCTACCGCGGTCGGATTATCTCCTTGGCGGCCGATTTCCATTCGCTGAAGGTTCAGCTTCACCAGCTGCCGCCCGTCTCTCGCGACGGGATCATCCTCCCCGAGGGGCTGCTAGAGCGGATCGAGCGGCACACGATCGGATTCGCCCGGCAGGCGGAGCACCTTCTCAAGGCGGGCCGGCACTTGAAGCGTGGCCTCCTGCTGCATGGTCGGCCGGGGACAGGGAAGACTCTCACGGCCATGTATTTGGCGAACGCCATGAAGGGCCGGACCGTGCTGTTGGTGACCGGGCTCAGCCAAGGTCTGGTCGAGTTTGCCTGTCGAATGGCCCGAGCTCTGGCCCCAGCCACGGTCATCATTGAAGATGTAGATCTGATCGGCCGTGACAGGGAATCAGTCTGCTCCAACCCTCTCCTCTACGAGCTGCTCAACCAGATGGACGGGCTGGCCGACGATGCCGACATCCTCTTCATCCTCACGACCAACCGGCCTGATCTCCTCGAACCGGCCCTCTCCACTCGCCCGGGACGGATCGATCTCGCGATCGAGCTCCCGCTCCCCGATGCCCAGTGCCGGCGGCGGCTGTTCCGGCTCTATTCACAAGGGCTGCCGCTCGAGCAAGCCGACTGGGAGCCTCTTATTGCCAAGACCGAGATGGCCAGCCCTGCGTTCATCCGCGAGCTGCTCCGCACGGCCGCCCTCGTCGCGGCTGATCGGGTCTGTGGGGCGGCTCGAGCCGGTCAAAGGGGGGCACAGCCAGTTGTCGGATCATCAATGGCCTCGCGGGGGGCCAGCGGGGCATTTAGAGTTACGGGAGTATGGAACCCCCGGGTAGTCCCTCGGTGCTGGGTGGTCTCGCGGCGGTCATCGTCCTGGTGGCGCTGAATGCACTCTTTGTCGCCGCCGAGTTCGCCCTGGTCGGGGCCCGCAAGACCCGGCTCGAGGAGATGATTCAGCGGGGCGACCGCCAGGCCGCGCTGGCGCGCCGTGCCATAAAATCGCTCGACCGCTACATCTCCGCCACCCAGCTCGGCATCACCCTGGCCTCGCTCGGCCTGGGCTGGGTGGGTGAGCCCGCCCTGGCCGGGCTTATCGAGGGCGCCTTGCGGTGGCTCCCCGAGTCGGTGCGCGGGGTGGCGACCCACACGCTGGCGGCGAGCATCGCCTTCGCCATCATCACGGTGATGCACATCGTCTTCGGGGAGCTGGTGCCCAAGGCGGTCGCCCTGCTGTACCCCGAGGAGGTGAGCCGCTGGGTAACCCCGCCGCTCATCGGGTTCAACTGGCTCATGGCGGGGCCGATCGTGGCCCTGAACGGGACGGCGAACTGGTTGCTCCGGCTGTTCCGCATTTCCACTCCCCGGGAGCACGAGCGGCTGCACTCGCCCGAGGAGATTCGCATGCTGGTCGAGCAGAGCGAGGAGGGCGGCCGGCTCGGCAAGGAGGATGCCCGGCTGCTCGAGGGGGTTTTCGAGTTCAGCGAGAAGACCGCCCAGGAGGTCATGACCCCGCGGACCCAGATGGTGGGGCTGGAGCGGGATCTGACGGTGGAGGAGGCGGCGGACGTGGTGGTCGAGGCCCGCCGCTCCCGCTACCCGGTGTACGTCGAGACCCTGGACGACGTGGTCGGTGTGGTGCATGCCAAGGACATTCTCACCGCCATGCGCCAGCATCCGGGGACCACGGTCGGCAGCATCATGCGACCCCCGCTCTTCGTCCCGGGCACTCGCGAGGTGGAGGACGTGCTGGCCGACATGAAGCGGCTCAAGGTTCATCTCGCCGTGGTGCTGGACGAATACGGCGGCACGGCGGGGCTGGTAACCATGGAGGACCTGCTGGAGGAGATCGTCGGCGACATTTACGACGAGTACGACCGCCTGGAGCGCCCCCGGGCCTCGCCCGAAGGGGCCGCCCTGCTGGACGGGAGCCTGCCGATCTCCGAGTTCAACGCGGAGCACGAGCTCCAGCTCGACGACAGCGAGTACACCACGCTGGGGGGCTATCTCTTCGGCCAGCTGGGCCGGCTTCCCAAGCCGGGCGACCGGGTGCAGGTGGGGAAGGACACTTTCGAGATCGTCGAGATGGAGGGGCGGCGGGTGAAGACCGTACGTTATCTGATCGGGACGGAGGCGGCCAAGGCCTCATGAGCCGCCGGTGACCCCCGCCCCCCCTCCTGGCACCCTCGACCTCACCGGGCCCGCGGCCTGGTTGCGGCGCCGGCTGGAGCGTCAGAGCGCGGCGTTGCTGGAGCGCGCCGGGTACCAGGAAGTGCTGCCGCCTACCTTCGAGTACGAGGAGATCTTCCTCCGGGCAGGGGGCCCTGAGGTGGCGGAGCGGCTGGTCCGGTTCGTGGATCGGGACGGCCGGATTCTGGCGTTGCGTTACGATTTCACCGCCAGCATTGCCCGGATCGCCGCCACCACGTTCCGCGACGGCCCGCGCCCGCTTCGCCTCTGCTATAGC
>JBBIMQ010000335.1:2519-3144 GCA_037444345.1 Gemmatimonadota bacterium
AGGTCTTCCGCCAAGAGCCGGAGCGCGGCGGCCGGGCTCGCGAGACGCTGCAGGTCGGGGCCGAGCTGCTGGGCCAGGGCGATCTCGCGGCGGACGGCGAGATCGTGCGGCTCGCGCTGGAGCTCGCCCGCGCGGCGGGGCTCCGCGACTTCCAGCTCAATGTAGGGCACGCCGGGATCCTGGCCCCGGGGCTCGCGGCGCTGGACGAGGGGCTCCGCCCGGCGGTGCGGCACTGGATTGACCGCAAGGACCGGGGGAGTCTCTTGCGATCGCTGGCGGGCGCGCCGGCCGAGGCCCGGGCGCTCGCGACCCTGCCCTTCGTGATCGGGCGGCGCGAGGCGCTCGAGGAAGCGCGCGCAACCGCGCTGGCGCCGGCCACCCGGGAGGGGCTCGACCGCCTGCTGGCCCTGGATGCCGCCCTCGCGCCGGACGACCGGACCCACGTGGTCTACGACCTGGGCGAGGTGCGGGGGCTCGATTACTACACCGGCATCCACTTCGAGCTCTTCGTGGCCGGGGCGGGCCGGGCGGCGGGCGCCGGAGGCCGGTACGACGACCTGATGGGCCGTTTCGGCCCCCCGCTGCCTGCGGTGGGGCTCTCGCTCGATCTCGACACCATCGCCGA
>JBBIMQ010000336.1:0-3073 GCA_037444345.1 Gemmatimonadota bacterium
CCGCCGCCCCGCCGCCCGCCGGGGCCGCGCCGGCTCCGGCACTCGCCCCGGCGGCGCCGGACATCAGCGACCTCTCGCCGCGGGAGCGGTTCGACCGCCTGTTCGACCGGGTGATGCGCGCGGCGGAAAGCGGCGACCAGGCTACGGTCACCACCTTCGCGCCGATGGCGATCAGCGCCTACCAGATGCTGGACACCGTGGACACCGACGCCCGCTACGATGCCGCCCTCATCAAGCTGCACAGCGGCGACATCCGCGGGGCCACCGCGCTGGCCGACACCATACTTAAGGAAAGGCCGGGCCACCTCTTCGGGTACATTCTCCGCGGGACCGTGGCCCGGTTCGAGAGCGACCAGGCGGTGCTGGACCGCAGCTACCGCGACTTCCTGGCCCACTACGACGCGGAGCGCGAGGCGAAGCGCCCCGAGTACGACCTGCACGCCCGAGCCATCGAAGACTTCCGGCGCGCCGCGCTGGATCGCAAAGGAACCACCCCATGACCCTGCTCGGCCAGTTCGCGCTCTGGCTCACCCTGATCATCGGCGGGCTCGGCGCGGCCGCGGGCTTCTCGGGGCGCTGGCAGCGCCGGCCCGAGCTGGGCCAGGCCGTCATCCGCGCGGTGTACGCCGTCTTCCTCCTGCTCGTGGTCGCCTCGATCTCTCTCTGGAAAGGGATCATGGGCGGCGACTTCAACATCGAGTACGTCTTCTCCTACACCTCGCGCAACCTGCCGCCGTACTACAAGGTCTCGGCATTCTGGGCCGGGCAGAAGGGCTCCCTCCTCTTCTGGGCGGTGGTGCTGGCCGCCTTCGCGGCACTGGCCCAGTGGCTGACCCCGGCCCGGTACCGGCTCCTCATGCCGTACGTCGCCGCGGTCACGCTGGCGGTGATCAGCTTCTTCACCGCCGTCATGGTCTTTGCCTCGAACCCCTTCGAGCGGCTGCCGTTCACCCCGCCGGACGGGAACGGCCTGAACCCCCAGCTCCAGAACATCGGCATGGTGGTGCACCCGCCGATGCTCTATCTGGGTTACATCAGCATCGCGATCCCGTTCGCCTTCGCCATGGCGGCGCTGCTCTCCCGGCGGGTGGACGCCGGCTGGATCGTCGCCATCCGCAAGTGGACCCTGATGAGCTGGCTCTTCCTCTCGATCGGTATCACCCTGGGGATGTGGTGGGCCTACGTCGAGCTGGGCTGGGGCGGCTACTGGGCCTGGGATCCGGTCGAGAACGCGAGCCTGCTGCCCTGGCTCACCATGTCGGCCTTTCTTCACTCGGTGATGATCCAGGAAAAGCGGGGGATGCTCAAGCGCTGGAACATGACGCTCATCATCGCGTCGTTCCTCCTCAGCATCTTCGGCACGTTCATCACCCGCTCGGGCGTCATCCAGAGCGTGCACAGCTTCACCCAATCGGCGGTGGGCTACTTCTTCCTGGGGTTCCTGGTGGTGGCCGCGGTGCTCTCGCTCACGCTGCTGTACACCCGGTGGGAGAGTCTCGAGGCCGATGCCCGACTCGAGTCCATGGTGAGCCGCGAGGCGGCGTTCCTCTTCAACAACCTGCTCCTGGTGGGGATCGCCTTCTCGGTGCTGTGGGGCACGCTCTTTCCCATTCTCTCGGAGGCGGTGCGGGGGACCAAGATCACGGTGGGCCCTCCCTTCTTCAACAAGGTCAACGTGCCGCTCGGCCTCCTCTTGCTCGGGCTCACCGGGATCGGCCCGCTGATCGCCTGGCGCAAGGCTTCCCCGGCCAACCTCAAACGCCAGTTCGCCTGGCCGGTCGTGACCGGGCTCGTGGTGCTGGGGCTCTGCCTCGTGGCCGGGATGCGCGACCTTCATGCCTTGGTGGCGCTTTCCCTGGCCGGTTTCGTGGCGGGCACGATCGTCCAGGAATTCGCTCGAGGCACCCGGGCGCGGCAGCGGATGTACCAGGAGCGCTGGCCCGTGGCGCTGGCCCACCTGATTGCGCGCAACCGGCGGCGCTATGGGGGGTACCTGGTCCATACCGGCATCGTGATTTACTGCGTCGCCTTCACTGGGATGATCTTCAAGCGAGACGTCGAGGCGACGCTCCGCCCCGGTCAGACGGCGACGGTCCGGAGCCCCTACGGGCACACCTACGCCCTCACCCATCTCGGCATCTCGCAGTTCGAGGCCCTGAACCGGGTGGTGACCCAGGCCGCCGTCCAGGTCACCCGGGACGGCAAGCCGATCGGGATCATCCGCTCCGAGAAACGCCAGCACTTCGTTCAGCTCCCCACCGGCGAGCGCCGGAAGTCGTTCGAGCCCTCCACCGAAGTGGGGATTCGGAGCGGCCTCTTGGAGGACCTCTACATCGTCTTCGCGGGATCGGTCGAGGGGACCGAGGAAGCGGTGTATCGCTTCACCGTGAATCCGCTCGTGATGTGGGTCTGGATTGGGGGCGTGGTGCTGCTCCTGGGCGGGCTCGTGACCATGTGGCCCGGGAGTCCGCAGGGGCAGCTCCCCGGCCGGAAGCGTCCGGGGCAGGCCGGCTATCACGCGCGGCTCGCACCGGCCGCGCCGGAGAGTGCCTGACGATGGACCGCCGCCGGTTCCTCGTGGCACTCGCCCTGGGCGGGGGCGCCGCTGTGGCCCGGGCCCAGGAGCCCCCCCTCGCCGGCCAGGGCGACGCCGGTTCCCTGCGCGACCCCTGGTCCGCCGGCCGGCCGCGGGAGCGGACGGGGAACCTGGAAAACGATCCCACGATTCAGGCGGTGGAACGCCGGCTCCGCTGTCCCTGTCCCTGCGGCCTGGACGTCTACACCTGCCGCACGACGGACTTCACCTGCACCTACTCCCCCGAGGCGCACCGCGAGGTCGTGGCGCTCTACCGGCAGGGGAGCTCCCCGCAGGAGATCGTGGACGCGTTCGTGGCCCGGTACGGCGAGCGTGCCCTGATGGCCCCGCCACCACGGGGGTTCAATCTGGCGGGGTACCTGGTGCCCGGCGTCGCCGTGCTGCTCGCCGGGACGGCGCTCTTCCTGGTGCTCCGGCGGCGCCTTGCCGTGGCGCGGGCGCCGGGCGGGGCCGGGGATGCGGGGCCCATGCCGGCGG
>JBBIMQ010000337.1:0-3068 GCA_037444345.1 Gemmatimonadota bacterium
CAGGGATTAGGGCGGCGGGCCGGGGCCGGCGCCGCGGCTGCGCGCGGCCTCGATCGCGGCCCCGAGCGCTCGATACGCCCCGGGGTCGAGCTCGCGGAACGGTGCTGCGACGTAGCTGATCCTGCCGCCCGGCGCCACCACGTAGAGGGTGCGGTTGTCGAGCCCGTGCGCCGGGTCCCAGGCACCGTAGCGCCGGCCCACCGCGCCGCCCGAGTCGCTCAGAAAGCGAAACGGGTAGTCCCGCTCCCGGGCCCACGATGCCAGCTCGCCCACCGGATCCACGCTCACGGCGAGCAGGGTGACCCCCGCGCCGTCGCGGAAGAGCGTCGCGTACTGATCACGGTACGCGTCCATCTGGATGGTTCAGCCCCTGGTCCGCGCCCGGTAAAAGAAGGCGATCACGACGGCCTGGTCACGGAAGTCACTGAGCTGGACTGGCCGGTCCAGTACCCCGGCACGGGTGGCTCCTGGCAGGGCGAAATCGGGGGCCGAGTCGCCCACCTCGAGGGGGACAGGCTGCTGCGCCGCCAGACCGGCTGCCGTCGCCGAGGCGAGCAGGAAAGTTGCCAGGACCCGCATCGGTCCTCCGGGAGAGGGCTGGGACGCACGGTGGGGTGACCCTGGGCTAACGCACCCGACCGCGTCCTGCGACAAGCTACCTCCCCCGATACAGGACCCGCCAGATCGTCTGGTGGTCGGGGGCTGCGAGGTAGAGCGAGCCGTCCGGGCCCACCGCCAGGCCCGAGGCCCTGAGGTCGGTGGGGCCGCCGGCGCCGGTGGCGAAGGTCTCGTACGCACCGGTGGGGCGGCCGTCGGCGAACGGCACGAAGACCACCCGGTAGCCGGCCTGGGGAAGTGGGGCCCGGTTCCAGGAGCCGTGGAAGGCGACGAAGGCACCGCCCCGGTACTTCTCGGGAAACTGGTTCCCGGTGTAGAACTCGATGGCCATCGGGCCCCAGTGACCCGGGAAGGCCACCAGGGGGTTCTTCTTCCCGGCGCAGCGCCCCACCGTCTTGCCATCCCCGCCGTACTCGGGAGCCAGCACCTTCTTGGCCTGCAGGTGGTCGTAGTAGCAGTAGGGCCAGCCGAAGTCGTCGGCGAAGCTCACCTGGACGAACTCCTCGGCGGGAAGCTCCGCGTTCTGGGCGTCGGAAAAGCCCCAGTTGGCCCCGAGCTGGTCGCGCCCGTGGGGCGCGGCGTAGAGGGCCCCGGTCCGGGGGTCCACGCCCAGGGCGAGCGCGTTGCGGAGGCCGGTGGCGTAGCGCACCCCGTCGGGCTGGCGCTGGCCGTGCCGGCGAGCGTCGAAGAGCCAGAGGCCGGCGCGAGTCTCGAGCTCGGTGCAGGGGTCGCGCCCGGGGGAGCGATAGGCACGGTCCTGCTCCTGGCAGCTGTTGGTCCGCGACCCGATGTTCACGATGAGGGAGTCGCCTCCCAGGAAGGCGAAGCTCTTGGCGCCGTGCCCCCCGGTGGGGAGGCCGTCCACCACCACCGCCGGTTCCCGCTCCGGCTCCAGGCGGCCCTCCCGCAGAGGCCAGCGAAGTACCCGCCGATTGGAGGCGAACCAGAGCTCGCCGACCCGCAGTCGGAGTCCGGTGCCGCCCTCGTCGCCGAAGCGGCGGCGGAGATCGGCGCGCCCGTCACCGTTGGTGTCCCGCAGGGCGAGCACGCCGCCGCTCCCCCCTTCCACCGAGGCGTAGAGGTCGCCGTTGGGCGCCACGGCCACCTGACGGACCGGTCCCACCTGGGAGGCCACCACGATGGCGCAGAACCCCTCGGGGAGCACCAGCCCACTCGCCCGGGTGCAGGTCTCAGGCGGTGTTTCCTGGGGGGCAAGGACGCGGGCGGGGAGAGGGGGCGGCCCCTGGGAGGGGAGGGCTCCCGCCAGGAGGAGCAGCGCCCAACGCAGGATGCGCATGACGAATCCGGAGCGAGTTTCCGAGGGAAGATAGGGGCACGAGGCCCGGCCGCCAGAGGGAAGAGCGCGTGTTTTCCCTCTTGCACTGCGAGACCAACGCCTTACTTTGGGTCTCGGTCGGGCGCGCAGTCCCCGGGCGCCGGACACTTTCCACCCTCATGGAGGCACCCCTGATGGCCACCAAGAAGAAGGCGACCAAGAAGAAGGCGACCAAGCGGAAGCCGAACCCGGCGTTCATGAAAGCCATGACGCCGAGCGCGGCTCTGGCGGCGGTGGTGGGCGCCAAGGCGATGCCGCGGACGGAAGTGACCAAGAAGCTCTGGGCCTACATCAAGCGCAAGGGACTGCAGGACAAGAAGAATCGGCGGATGATCAACGCCGACGACGCGCTCCGGGCGGTGTTCAACGGCAAGAAGCAAGTCTCGATGTTCGAGATGACCAAGCTGGTCAACCGGCACCTCAAGTAGCTCGCGGCGCCGGGCACGCTGGACCGAGGGCGTCCCCGCCGGGGCGCCCTTAGCGTTTGGGGGGACCCATTATGTTAGTGCCCCTATGGCCGGCGAATACATCTTCACGATGCGCGACCTGCGCAAGGTCGTTCCTCCCAATCGCGAGATTCTGAAGGGGATCAACCTGGCCTTTTTCCCCGGGGCCAAGATCGGGGTGATCGGCGGCAACGGCGCCGGCAAGAGCACCTTGCTCCGCATCATGGCGGGCGCCGACCGCGACTTCCAGGGCGAGGCGCGCCCCGCGCCCGGGATCAGGATCGGCTACCTGCCGCAGGAGCCGACGCTCGATCCCACCAAGGATGTCCGGGGGAACGTGGAGGACGGCCTCCGGGAGATTCGGGCCCTGCTGGACGAGTTCCAGGCCATCGCGGCGCGCTTCGCGGAACCCTTGACCGAGGAGGAGATGCAGAAGCTGCTGGATCGTCAGGCCCGGGTGCAGGACCGGATCGAACACGCCGGGGCCTGGGAGCTGGATCACAAGATTGACCTCGCGATGGACGCGCTCCGGCTCCCGCCCGGCGACGCCGACGTCACCCGGCTGTCCGGCGGGGAGCGCCGCCGGGTGGCGCTCTGCCGGGTCCTGCTCGAACAGCCGGACCTGCTGCTGCTCGACGAGCCCACCAACCATCTCGATGCCGAGAGCG
>JBBIMQ010000338.1:0-3061 GCA_037444345.1 Gemmatimonadota bacterium
AGGTGCACGCGCTGGCTCCACTGAACCTGTCAACGCTGGAAGCGTACAAGGCGGCTCGCCAGGTGTATCCGCACGACCTCGATGATCTGAGCCCCGAGTTTCTGAGCGGCCGCCTCACCTTCTCCAACGGCTCGCAGCCGCACTACGAGCGACTCGGTCCGGTCTACCAGCTCACCATCAACTACTCCAACCCCCTCCCCGTCCACTGCAGCTATCGGCCGGGCAGCAAGTGGCGGTGCGAGTGGTTCTGAGCCCGGAGGCTCAGGCCGGCGTTTCCGGAGCCGCCCGGGCCCCCCGCCGCGGGCGACCGCCGGCTCGCCCGGCGATCAGGCCGGCGGGAGCTGGCGCTGCATGCCTTCTAGAACCCGATCTCCACACCCAGGCGGAATAGCCGGGGCGGCCCGTAGGCGAAAAGCGGCTGGCTGAAGTCCCGCGCGGCCGCGAGGTAGAGCGGCATCAGCTCGTTCGGCCCCTCGACATAGCCGTTCCCGTCCAGGTCCGCCCAGCGGCGGTAGCGCGGGGACTCGTAGGGAATCGCCTCGGGGTGGGCCTGATAGGCGGAGTCGGCCATCGCCTGAATCCGGGCCGAGCCGGGGAAGGGCGTCCCGTTGTCGCGGCGCACGGCGACCAGGTTCCGGCGGTTGAAGACGTTGCGGACATCGAGATACAGGCTTCCGACGGTTCCCCTCATGCGGAACGGGCGCCGGACCAGAAGGTCCAGGGTGCGGGTGCTCGGCAGGCGGGACCCGTTCGGGATTCCGACGATCGAATCGGTGCCTGGCGCCACGCGCGAGAAGGGGAGACCAGACAGATAGCGAAAGACGAGCGTGCCTTCCAGGCTGGCCAGCGGCCGGAACCCGAAGACCGGTGGGCCGAAGCGGGCCGGCGCGGCGGCGCTGGCGATCGCCACGAGCCCGTGGCGGCGGTCGAAATCGAGGGGGAACTCGACCTTGGGCGGAATGATCGTATCGCCCGTTACCGGGTCGATCCTGAGGGCCCGCCGCAGCAGGAAGGCATTGGTGGAGGTGGCTTCGGCCTGCTGCAGGGTGTAGCTCACTCGGACCCCCCAGGAGTCCCGGAACTCTCGCTCGGCGATGAGCTCCATCCCCCTGACGGAGCCCGCGTCGGCGTTGCCGAAGATGCTGGAGTCCGGGTCGGTCCCGAGCGGAACCGAGGCCACCAGTCCCTCCAGGCGCTTGACGAATACGTTGGCCCGGACCGAGGTGTAGCGGGCGGGGCGAACTCGGAGGCTGAACTCGTATTGGGAGGACTTCTCGAATCCCAGGTCGGGATTCCCCTGGCGAAACCGTCCCGTGCGGGTGGTGTCGTCGAACGCGGCGTCCACCAGGTACTGGTAGTCAGGCGCCTGGCGGAACTGGCCGTAGCTCGCGACGAACGTCGCGCCCCGGAACACGGTGCTGACCGCGAAGCGCGGGGAGAGGGAGCGCCGGATCTCGCCGGTCCGGCCCGGGAGGTCGGTGCGGCCGCGGAACTGGTCGTAGCGGAGGCCGACGGTGAACGCGAGGTCGCGGTGCCGGGTCTGGGTCTCGGCGTAGAGGGCGCCGGCCCAAGGCGTGAAATCGGCCGCGCTCGCGGCCGGGACCGAGTCCCCCACCGGCAGGTAGCCCAGGACCCGCTGGAAGGTGCGCACCCGCTGGCCGGTGTACTCGGCCCCCAGGTACAGGTCGGTCGCAACGCCCGCCGCGAAGGCGAGATCCAACCGGCCCCGGAATTCCCGGAACCGGTTCCAGGCCAGGTCCCCCCGAGCTGCCCCCCCCTGGAAAAAGGCCGGCACGCCCCAGGGAGTGCGCTCGCTCGGAATCGGGGGAAACAGGCCGGGAAGAGGGTTGCGGGCGAAGGCCGTATCCTGCGACCGCGCCAGACCCTCGTTGAGGATCCGCCGCCGCCGGCCGGTGAACGCACCGAAGACGAAATCGGCGGGCCCGGCGGGGGGACCCTGGAGGAACTCCCGCTCGAAGTAGCCGAGGCGGGCGTCGGCGATGATGCCGGAGCGGGGCAGGAAGCTCTGGAGGTGGAGGCTCAGATGATTGCCCCAGATCCGTCGGGCGGGTGCGAAGGCCAGATCGTACTTCCAGGCCGGGTCGTAGAGCTCGCGCTGTTCGGTGGAATGGAGCCCGAGCAGGCGCAGGGTGTGGTGGGTCCCGAGCGGCAGGGTCAGCTTGGCGGCGAGGTCGTAGCGTTCTCCGCTGTTGTGGGGGAGGAGGTTCGGATTCTGCCGCCGGGGGTCGCGCGGCTCGGTGGGGCCGGGAGCATTGACCGGGTCGGCATCCACCCGCGCCGCGAGGTCTAGGGCGGCTACGAGCCGCGCGCCCAGGGGCAGGGGCCCCTCGCCGGTCAGCACCATGCGGTCGAGGCCATGATCGGCGCCGTCGCCCAGCGGGCGGTCGGTCTCGTAGGCCGCGCGGCCCGCCCAGCGGGCGCCGCCGTCCCGGGTGGCCAGGTTCACCAGCGCCGAGACCGCTTGCCCGTAGCGGGCGGAGAACCCGTTGGTGATGAGCGACGCCTCGGCCAGAAGATCCGGCGGGACGCGGATACCCAAGGCACCGGTGGAGGCGTCGAGCTGGTTCTTGAGGGCGAGCCCGTCCAGAATGAACGCTTGCTGGCCGAGCCGCCCGCCGCGGTAGCTCTCCCCCACGGTCCCCGCCGAGAGGGCGATGGCCTCCTCCACCGTGGTGACCGGCAGGCGGCGCAACTCGTCGCGGGTGACGCGCTGCACGTCCGCCACTGCCAGGGGATCGAGCACGGAATCCACCCGCTCGCCCCGGACCTCGATGCCGCCGAGTTCGACCGGCCGAGCTTCGAGCGCGAAATCCAGCTGGGTGGTCTGTCCCGAGCGCACCAGCACGCTGTCATACTGCACGGTGCGGTAGCCGATCGCGCCCGCCCGGATCGCATGCCAGCCCGGTGCGAGCTCCCGGAGCCGGTAGGCTCCGCGGGCGTCGGTCAGGACCGCCTGGCGGTCCCCGTCCACCGCCACCCGGGCTCCGACCAGGGGAGCGCCGCCGTCCCGGTCGCGGACCGTCCCGCTCACCTGGCCGGT
>JBBIMQ010000339.1:0-3061 GCA_037444345.1 Gemmatimonadota bacterium
CTCGGTGCTGGTCGGAGTGCAGGCGTTCGCCAACCAGCGCACCGCCGACGACTTTCGGGCGGTCCTCCGCTCCCTCCAGCGGGCCCTCGACACGCTGAGCCGGCGGGTCCCCGCAGCTTCGGGCGAGGCGGAGCAAGCGCTGCGGGCGGTCCGGAAGCTCTCCGAGCGGCTGGACAGCACCGTGGCGGCCATCCCGGTTGCCAGTGCCGTGGCCCGCACCGACACGCTGGCCACGCGGCTGGCCACGATGTCGGATCAGCTCACCCGCACCGGGGAGCGGCTCGATTCCCTCCTCGTCCGGATGGAGCGGGGCGAAGGGACCCTGGGCCGGGTCGTCGCCGACACCGGGCTCTATCACGACATGCGGGCCGCGCTGCAGTCGCTCCGGACCCTGCTGGACGAGCTCAACAAGAATCCGGGGAAGGTCACCGTGCAGGTGAAGCTGTTCTAGGGTGCGGCAAGGCACCGTTCCACCGTTTCCACTTCCCTCGTGCTGAAACTGACCTTCCTCGGCACCGGCGCTGCGTGCCCCACGATCGAACGCAACGTCTCCTCGCTCGCGCTGGCCCGCGAAGGGGAGACGATGCTGTTCGATTGCGGGGAGGGGACCCAGCGGCAGATGATGCGCTACGGGGTGACCTTCGCCTTCCGCGAGATCTTTTTCACCCACTATCACTCCGATCACCTGCTCGGCATGATCGGCCTGCTCCGCACCCTCGGGCTGCTCAACATCTTCGGGGGCCAGGAGCGCCGCGAAGGTCTTACCCTGCACGGGCCGCGCGGCGCCAGGCGCGTGCTGGAGGATGCCCTGGAGGTGGGGATCGAGCGGGTGCGGTTCCCGGTCGAGATCGTGGAACTGCGTCCCGGTGACGTGCTCCAGCGTGAAGGGTACGCCCTCCACGTCTTCGAGACCGACCATCAGCGGAGCGATACCATCGGGTACGCCCTGGTGGAGCACCCCCGGCGGGGCCAGTTTCACCCGGAGCGGGCTCGAGCGCTGGGCGTGCCGGAGGGCCCGCTCTGGGGCCGGTTGCACCGGGGCGAGGCGGTGACTCTCCCCGACGGCCGCACGGTGCGGCCGGACGAACTGGTCGGGCCGCCGCGCCCGGGGCGGAAAGTGGTGATCTCGGGCGATACCCGCCCCTGCGAGGCGCTCCGCCAGGCGGCGCTCGGCGCCGATCTGCTGGTGCACGAAGCCACCTTCTCCCACCAGGAGGCGGATCGCGCGCGGGACACCGGGCACTCCACCGCGCGGGAAGCCGCCGAGATCGCGGCCGCAGCACGGGTGCGGCGGCTCGTGCTCACCCATATCAGCCCCCGCTACAGCCGCGAGGCGCCGGAACTCCTGGCGGAGGCGAGGGCCGTGTTCCCGGAAACCGTGGTGGCGCGCGACGGGCTGGTGGTCGAGGTGGGGTTTGCCGACCAGGCAGCGACCGGAGAAGAGTGAGCGTTCGCGCACCCCCCGGACCGGTGCGCTGCCGCCCCGCCGCTCCCCGGCTCGAACGCGCCCATGATCCAGGCCCCCCACAGCGCCCGTCTGGCGCAAGATTCGGGTTGGAATCGAAAGGCCGAGGCGCGAGCTTCGACAGACGAGCCAGGAAGCCATCCCGACCTCTTCACCGCCCGATGCTGCCCATGAGGACGAACTCGAGTCGCGACTACGACCGCATCGCCCGCGCCATCGAATACCTCGACCGCCGGGGGGCCACGGGGCCCGGACCCTCCCTCGAGGAGGTAGCCCGCCGGGTGGGGCTGTCGCCCTTCCACTTCCAGCGGCTCTTCACCCGCTGGGCCGGGGTGAGCCCCAAGCGGTTCCAGCAGTTCCAGCGGGTGGCAGCCGCGCGGGACGTGCTCCCGATCGCGCCCAGCGTGCTCCACGCGAGCTACGATATCGGATTGTCCGGCCCCGGGCGGCTGCACGATCTCCTGGTGCGCGTGGAGGCGGTGACCCCGGGCGAATACCGGAGCGGCGGGGCGGGAATCACCCTGGCCTGGGGGGTTCACGAGAGCCCCTTCGGTCCCTACCTCCTCGCGGTGACCGAGCGAGGGATTGCAGGGCTCCAGTTCCTGGACCAGCGGGGAGAGCGCGGCGCGGCCCGGGATCTGGCCCAGCGCTGGCCCAACGCCGCCCTTCTCCACCGGCATCGCGAGACGGGTGCGATCGCCGCACGGCTCTTCACCCGAGCGTACCCCGAGGCGCCGCTCCATCTCCTGCTCAAGGGAACCAACTTCCAGCTCAAGGTGTGGGAAGCCCTGCTCCGGATTCCGGAGGGCACCGTGCTCAGCTACGAGGACCTCGCCGGCCAGGTGTGCACCATCCGGGCCACCCGGGCCGTGGCCGGCGCGATCGGGGCCAATCCCATCGCGTGGCTCATTCCCTGCCATCGCGTGATCCGCAAGACCGGCGCCTTCGGCGGGTACCGCTGGGGCGCGGACCGGAAGCGCGCGATGCTGGCGTGGGAGGCCGCGGGCGCGGGGCGGAGTGGGCGTGATAGCCCGGCGCTCAACTGTCGGGCCACGCTCCGCCCCTCGCCTGGCGAGACTACTGGCGACTCCTCGGCCGTCATCCCGAGCCCGGGGGTGGGCATGACGTCTCGCATCCCCCTCCCATGACTCCGCCAGAGCTCGGGACTCCTGCCAAAGCGGTTGAAGCTTCCGCCGCGCGAGATCACCGTTGACCAACCTCTTCCCCCGCCTTAGCTTCCGGCCCTTACGGGGCTGTAGCTCAGCTGGGAGAGCGCTGCAATCGCACTGCAGAGGTCAGGGGTTCGACTCCCCTCAGCTCCACTCCTTCCCTGGTTGCTCCCGGTCCACGAGCAGCACCAACCCGTAACAAGTTTGTTGCCCGCCGGACTGTACCTTCGCGCGCCGGTGGCGGCTGGAGCGGACTCGTGTGGGAACACGCCCTCGATCGCCGGCGGCATCCCAGAGGCAGCTCCCGGGGAGGAAGGTGGGGTGGCCGCCTTCGGGGTCGAGCCGGAGGAAACGCCTGCCGCGCACCCCGAAGGTCTCGGGACCAACTGCTGGCCGCGCCGCCCTGTGGCGGGGTGCGTGTGCTGGT
>JBBIMQ010000340.1:0-1469 GCA_037444345.1 Gemmatimonadota bacterium
AACCACCTCCACACCGGACAATCTAGTCTCGGGTCCGGCCCCTGAGAGGACCATGAAGCCTCGGTGAGAGCCATGCCAGAGATTCACGCCCTGCTCGCCTTCGAGGTCGCCCAGGCCATTGACCTGGACGCGGTCGAGCGCCGGACCGGACCGGACTCGGAACGCCCCGGCCTCACCCACCGCGGCCGGGTCTCCGCGCTGTTCCAGTACCGACCCGCGCCCGTCCGACTGACGCGCCCCACGCCCCCGCTCCCGGTGGGACGCTGGCTCACCGACCCATCGGTGGACCTGGTCCTCTACGATTTCGGGGCTGCGTCGGTGGCGTACCGGGTCGTGCTGGACGGGGGGCTCTCCGAGCTTCGCGAGGCCAGCCGCGACCTCCGCCGGGCCGACCACCTCAGGACCGATGCCAGGGCCAAGGTGGAAGCGCTCCTCGCCTCGCTGGGCCCGGCCGCGACCAGGCCCCGGGTGGCCGAACTGAGCGAGGACTACGCGATCTTCGGACTGCGCGAGGTGCCAGGCGGCAGCGACGCGGGAACCTGGTGCCGGACCCACGCCGCCGAGATCGCGGGCGTGCTTCGCCCCGAGGACCTCGCCCTCTCGCCCGACGAGGTGCGGGACGCCACCGAGCTCAGCATCTCCTTCGGACCCCACGATATCACCGTGGTGGACTGGGACGGGGCCTTCGTCCTCGATCCGGATCCCGAGGACGTCCGCGCCGTGCTCGAGTTCGCCAACGTCCAGCTCCTGGAGATGCGCTGGCTGGACCAGGAACTGGACCGGGCCATCGAGCGGTCGTATCGGCTCCTGGCTCGCCGGCGCCGCCTGCCGGTGCGGGCGGCGGGGGGAGCCGCCGACCTGCAAGAGGTGGCCACCCTGCAGCTCGAGAGCGCCATCCTGCTCGAGCGCGTGACCAACAGCCTCAAGGTCTTCGGGGAGGAATACCTGGCCCGGATCTATCGCCTCGCCGCCCGGCGGTTCCGGCTTCCCGACCTGGATGCGGCGATCACGCGCAAGCTCGGGACGATCGAGAGCATCTACCAGAAGCTCCACGACCGCGCGGCAAGCGTGCGGCTGGAGCTCCTGGAGTGGGTCGTGATCGTCCTGATCGCGCTTGAAATCGTGCTGGGGCTCACCTAGGGACCGAGCCGGCCAGCGCGGAGCCGCCGAGACGAGCGGCGGCGAGCCCCGCCCTTCGCCCGACCGATCCGACGACGATGCCCCTGCTCTCCCGCTGGTTCATCCGCACCGGCTTTGTGGCCCTGGTGCTCTCGGTCCTGGTCGAGCTGGCGCTGGCGGCCGGCCTGGCCGGCCCTCCGGTCCTCTCGGCCCCGCTTCACCTCCTGGCGCTGCACCTCTTCACGGTGGGCTGGTTGCTCCAGCTCATTGCCGGGGTGGCGTACTGGATGTTCCCCCGCCATCCCACCCGGCCGCCTCGCGGCCCCGAGTGGCCGGGATGGCTGGGTTAC
>JBBIMQ010000340.1:1479-3021 GCA_037444345.1 Gemmatimonadota bacterium
TCGCAGCGTTCGAAACGCCGACCGACGGCTATACGCTGCTCAACGCCGGCCTCGTGCTTCGCGCGCTGGCCGAACCCTGGCTGGCGCTCGGGGGACCGGGGTGGCCGCTCGGGCTCTCGGCGCTGCTCCAGTTCGGCGGTGTCGCCGCCCTGGCGTGGCTCCTCTGGCCCCGGGTTCAGGCTCGCTGAGATGCCGCCGCTCAGTCGCTGCATGGTGCGCCTGGCGCTTATCTACCTGGTGATCGGGACCGGGTGCGGCGCCTGGCGCCTGGCGGCACTGGCCGGCACGGTGCCCGGCGCCGCCGCGCTGGGGGTGATCCACCGCGACCTGGTGCTCCTTGGCTGGCTGGCCCACCTGGCGCTGGGGACCGGCTACTGGATCCTGCCCCGCCTCCCGGGCGAGCAGCCGCGGGGGAACCCCTGGCTCGCCTGGCTGGCGCTGGCCCTGCTCGACGGCGGGCTTCTGCTCTCGGCGCTCGCGGCGGCGGGCGGTCCGAGCACTCCACCGGTCACCGGCCGCGGGCTGTCAGGCGCCGGCCTTGCCATTTTCGTTTGCCTGCTCTGGCCCCGGGCGCGGGCGTTCGGGGCGTTCGGCTCGGGGGCCGGCCTCCGCTGACGCCCTCCCGGCCGCCTCGAGCCCCTGCCTAACCCCGGCCCGGGGCGAGATCGGCCACGGTCGTCCGGCTGAAGAAGTCCGCCACCTGCTCGGCAACCCGCTTCCACTTTCGGTGGGCGGGACACGCGGTCCGATCGCTGCACACGGGAAGGCCCAGCAGACAGGCCCGGCCGGCCGGGATCGGGTCGAACGGACGGACCACCTCGAGCAGGGTGATCCGTCCCGCCGGCCTTGCCAGGCGGAACCCGCCGAGCCTGCCGCGGGTCGAGTCGAGAACACCGGCCCGGCTGAGCTGGTGGAGGGTCTTGGAGAGATAGTTCGGCGGCACGCCGAGCTCGCCGGCCAGGCGCCCCGCGCCCACGGGCTGGCCCTCTCCAGCGGCGATCAGCAGCACGGCGCGCAACGCGTACTCCGCGGTCTGCGACAGCACCGGATCTCCTCCCGGCGACAATGAAGAAGTCTTCCCGGAACTAAAATCATATGCTCATGATAAAATGACAATATTGCCGGCCGTCCGGAACCGGGGCCGAGAGGGCCGGCGAGCATGAAGGGATCTTCATCATGGCTTCAGCTTCATGAATCCGCCCCCGGCTTAGCATCCGGCGACACCCCGGAGGCCGGGGTGGCCCTCGGCGGGGTTCGCCGAGCGAGGTCCAACCTTCTCACTCGAGGCAGGCATTCATGAGTCGCAAGCTTTTCGCGGTCCTCGCCCTCGCTCTGGCCGCCTGCGGCGGCGGCGACAAGGCTCAGCCGCCCGCCGGCGCAGCGCCCTCGGCCGCCGGCGCCGGGGACCTCACTCCCTTCCAGCTCGAACACGGCATCGGGCCCGTGACCCAGCCGGTGGAGTTGCGCGGCGAGGTGGAGGAGGAGCTTGCGGCCAAGGGCAAGGCGCTGTTCGAGGCCAAGTGCTCGGCCTGTCACAAGCTG
>JBBIMQ010000341.1:0-3013 GCA_037444345.1 Gemmatimonadota bacterium
TCCCGAAGTCCAGGTCCCGCGCCCCGGTGATCGTGATCGGCTGGAAGACGTTGGCGAGCGCCTGGATGCTGGCACTCTGGGCTTCGAGGCCCGGGGCCGAGGCCAGGCTAAGGATTCCAGCCAGCCCGACCGAGAATAAGAATGACTTGCGCATTGCCCTTCCCTCTCCGTGGTGATGTGGTTCGTGACCCGGACTGCATGCTGTAAAACGGGAGGTGCTAGCTCCCGGCGGAGGCGGGAAGGGCAACTGGTGTGCCGCGTGTAACGATTGCCAGGTACGGGCGCGGCAACTGATTGCCAAGACGAGACTTGATGGTGTCTATCTCCTGTACATCTCGAGCCTCCTTGGCACTACTGCTCCAGCTCCGCCCGATGGGGGAAGGGCTGGGGCGTAACTGGTAGCTCCACAATGGGTTATCTGAGGCCGATCGGCCCTCCACCCAAGGCCCCCAGCCGCCCGGTCGGGGATCAGAGCGCGCGCTCGGCCCGGTCCCGCCCGGGGCACCTGCTGGTCCCCATGGTCGGTCTCGCCAGCGCCCTGGTTGCTCTCGAGATCTCCTCCCCTCTTGCCGCCCAGGGCCGGGGCAGTCTGCAAGTCTCCGCCCGGGTTCTCCCCTCGCCCGCCCGGGTAGTGCTCGACAGCGCGCTCCAGGTCGCCGCGGCCCTGGTTCGCCGGCCCGAAGGCGCGGCCGGCTCCCGAGGTGGACTGACCTGGGCCGCGGTCCGGCTCGCTGCCGAACCCGGTGAGCGCGCCGGGCGCCGGCAGGTCGTGGTCACGGTGAGCTACGTGAGGAACTAGGGGCCCAGACCCGGAGCGGGGGCATCGCCCACTGGTGACGAGCGGGCAAGCGCCGCCGGCCGCCTCGAGTGCGCGAGCCCCCACTTCCGCGCCTCGCGCCCCTTCCCTCCGCCCGCCCCACCGGCTTACCGTCCCTCCGTGCACCCGGCGCGGAACCACCAGCTTCCCCCCGATCCTGAAGCGTATCGCAGGGCCGAACATCCACGCGGGCGGGTGATCGTCATCGCACCCACCCGAGCGGCGTGTGAGACCATCGAGCTGGCGTTCGGGCTCCGGCTGGAGACCCTGCTGGAGCGGGAACACGGGGCCGAGGTCCGGGCCCTTGCCAAGAGCGGGCGGGGGTTCGGTATCGTGGCCGGGACCGGTACCGGCAAGACCCTCGCGATCCGCCCCATCGCCGAGTCCATTCTCCAGGCCCCGCTCCGGGTCGGGGTGGTCAACCGGGAACGCGAGGCCACCCCGGAGACGCCCGCCTGGAACGTGGTCATCGTCACGACCGGCATCGCGCGGCGCTGGTTCGAGGACGACCTGATCACCGGCCGCGACACCCTGGTGGTGGACGAGATCCACCAGACTTCCGCGGAACTGGAGCTTTGTCTCGCGCTCGGCAAGCGAGCCGGGTGCCGATTCATCTGGCTCTCGGCCACGGTGGACCCGTCATTCTACGCCCGCTATCTCCAGAGCGCGGAGGTGCTGGAAACCACTGCCTTCGACCCGGCACTCCGGGCCCGGGTGAAGGTGCTGCAGAAGACCGCGCCCGAGTTCCTCGATGACCGCTTCCTCCGCCACGTGATCCGGGAGCGCCGCGGCGTGGCGGTCTTCGTGCCGACCCGGGCGGAGGTGGAGCAACTGGCGAAGGAACTGGGAGAGCGCTGGCCCCGGCTCAACGCGGCGTTTTACCACGGCGGCGAGCCGATTCGGGTCATCCGGCCGTTCCTCGAAGGCGATGCCCCGCGCCCCTTCCTGCTGGCGATGACCGCGGCCGGGCAGTCGGCCTTGAACATCCGCGGGCTCGACACGGTGGTCATCTACGATGCGCGGTACCACAACGTGGTCGAGCGGGGCCGGAACGTGCTCCACCGCCTGTACCTGGGGGCCAACGAAATCCTCCAGATGGCAGGTCGGGTCCACGGCCGGGTGCCGAACGGCGAGGTGTTCATCCTGACGGACCGCGACCTGGTGTTCGAGGAGCTCCGGCCCACTCCGCCCGAGTTCCAGCTCGCCGGTGATGCGGAGCGGGTGGCGATCACCTGCGCCGCCCTGGGGGTGGATGCGTCGGAGCTCGATCTCCCCGTGCCGCTCGATCGGGCCGCCTATCGCCGGGCGGTGGCGCTTCTCACCGAACGCGGGCTGATCGAGGGGGGGCGCCTGACGAAATACGGCCGCGAGGTGGAGGCGATGCCGGTCGAGCGGCCCTGGGGCGAGCTCCTGGTCCATGCCGAGGCGAAGCTGATCCCGATCGTCGCGGTGTGCGCCAACATCGAATCGCTTCACCGGATGACGCGCGAGGAACGCGATCTCCACGGCGTCCGGGTAAGCGGCAGCGACCATCTCACCGCCTACAATCTGTTCGCCGAAGCCGTGAACCGGCACGGTTACCTGGGGGAGGTCTACGGGCTGCCCCGGCATCTCTTCGAGGAGGAAGCCCTGGCCGCCTGGGCCGAGGAGCGGGGGGTGCTCGTCAAGGCGATCGAGGACGTGGCGCTCGGCACCGCCTCGGTCTATCGGGCCCTGGATCTCCCGCTGCCCCGCCAGTTTCCTTACACCAGCCGCGAGCTGGAGCGCCGCTGGGTGGACCTGGTCGCGCGGATCATGCCGTTCGACCTCGTCATGGACGAGCGGACGGCCGACGGCCAGGAAGCCAGAGTGAGCCGCCACTCCATGGCCGGAAGCTGGGGCGCGGTGGTCGGCACGCTGCGCTACTTTGCCGACCGGTTCGGCGTGCCGCGGGCCTCGATCGAGGGCACCACGATTCCCTACGATGTCGTGCGGCGCTACGCCCGGCGCGGCCCCCCGGAGATCGAGGTGACCGCGTCCCGCCGCCACCAGGGGCTCGTCCTACGGCGGCGGCTGCACTACTTCGGGTTCGAGCTGGAGGCGGTGGTCGAGCCGCTGGAAGGGGAGGTGGCACCGGAGCTCTGGCCCCTCCTCCGTGACAGCCTGACCAGCGCCCTGCTGGCCGGCGTCACGGTGCATCCGGATCAACCCCGACTC
>JBBIMQ010000342.1:0-3010 GCA_037444345.1 Gemmatimonadota bacterium
CCGGTTATCGACGATCCCCGAGCCGTCGACATTGGCGCTTCTACCCCTCGTTATCTCTCAAGTTGGCAGAAACACAGTATCCGTTCGGTAAACCCCGTCTTCCATTTGGCGGCCTCCCCCGGCATGATGCCCCTGTGGTGAAGGGAGGCATTCATGTTGCAGATTCGCCGCGGCCAGGCGGGTGGCGCTTCGCGTGAACTGTTCTGGCGGCGGATGATCCGCGGGCAGGCCGAGAGCGGGCTGTCGATTCGGTCCTGGTGCCGGCGGCGCCGTCTGGCGGAGCCGACGTTCTACTGGTGGCGCAAGGAGTTGTCCCGGCGGGATGCTGCCGGGCGGGGGCCTGGCGGCGCCGGGCCCGGCGGTGGCAGGATGTTTGTGCCGGTGCATGTGGTGGAAGAGTCCCCCGGCGCGGGCGCGGGTGCGATCGAGATCGTGCTGTCGGGTCAACGGCGGATCCGGGTGACGGGGCGGGTGGATCGGCAGACGCTGACGGACGTGCTGGCCATCGTGACGGCGTGGGGCGGCGTCGGGGCGGCCTTCGGCTCTGAGGCTCCCTGGGGGCTGAGCACTCAGGGTCGAAGCCGGGCTCGAAGAGAGGGGCGATCATGCTGAAGTTGCCGAGCCTGGGCGAGCTGGATCAGGGACTGGGCGTGCGGGTTTACCTGTGCACGTCGCCGGCGGACATGCGCAAAGGATTCGACACGCTGGCGGCGATGGTTCGGGACTACCTGGGATACGATCCCTTGTCCGGGCACCTGTTCCTGTTCGTGGGCCGCAGCCGGGATCGGATGAAGATCCTGTACTGGGATGGCGACGGTTTTGCCTTGTGGTACAAGCGGCTCGAAGAAGGCACGTTCCGCCTGCCATCCGGGAACACCGGCAAGAGCGTGGAGCTCAAGGCGAGCGAACTGGCCATGCTGCTGGCGGGGATTGATCTGACCAGCATCCGGCGCCGCAAGCGCTACCCGTCCCGATGGACATCGGGATCCGCCTGAACATGGACCTTCGATTCCGGGGGAAATCCTCGCCGGATCCGCAGGTTGCGGCGGATTCCGGTGGATAAGTTTTCTGCGATTCTCGCGATTTTTTGCTGGAAATCCCGCCCGTATTGTGGTAGATAGAAGCACCGCGGTCACGGACGGCCGCGTTTCGACTTCCTCCCGCCCGGTTCCTGATGTCCAGCGCGTGTGCTCCTGCTTGCGTGCCGCTCGCTTCGTTGCCCGACGATCTGGCGCTGTGCCATCAGATGATCCATCAACTGCACGAGTCCCTGCACCAGGCCCAGCGGCGCAACGCGCAGCTCGAACACCGTCTCGAGCAGTTGCTCAAGGCCCGCTACGGCCCCAAGGCCGACCGGCTGGATCCCGCCCAGCTCGTGCTGTTCGCGATCGACATGCTCAGGGAAGTTTCACCGCAACCCCAGACCGCGGAGCCGAGCGCATCCCAGGAGAATCCATCCCCCGTGAAGCGCCAGGGCCACGGCCGCAAGCCGCTGCCCCGGGAACTGCCCCGCCAGCAGGTGGTGCACGATCTGTCGGATGAAGAGAAGAAGTGCCCCTGCTGTGGCCAGATGCGGGTGCGCATCGGCCAGGAGACCAGCGAGCAGCTTGAATATGAGCCGGCCAAGCTCTATGTGATCGAGCATGTCCGCCCGACGTATGCCTGCCGGCAGTGCGAGGGGAACGTGCAGACCGCCAGCCAGCCGGCGGCCCCCATCGAGAAGGGCCTGGCCGGTCCGGGTCTGCTGGCCCAGGTGATCACGAACAAGTATGGCGACCACCTGCCGCTATACCGGCAGGAGCACATTCTGGGCCGCAGCGGGCATGTGATCCCGCGTTCCACGACCTGCGGGTGGCTGGCGGCGGCGGCCCGGCTGATGGAGCCGCTGTACCGGTTGATGGTCGCGTGGGTGCTGGCCTCCAAGGCCATCAACACCGACGACACGCCGGTGCCGGTGCTGGATGAGAAGCGCGATCGGACGCGTGAAGGCCGCATCTGGGTGTATGTGGGCGACAAGCATCATCCCTGCACCGTGTTCGACTACACGCCGACGCGGAGCCGGGATGGGCCGGCCAGGTTCCTGGGGAACTACGCGGGATACATTCAGGCGGACGCCTATGGCGGCTACGATCACCTGTTCCAGCCGCGAAGCGACGGCGCGCCCTCGCCGACGGAACTCGCCTGCTGGGCCCATGCGCGGCGCAAGTTCGTCGAGGCGGAAACGAGCGATGCCCTGCGCGCCCACACGGCCGTGGCCATGATCGGGCTGCTGTATGAGGTGGAGCGCGAGGCGAAGGATTTCGACGCCCCGGCCCGCCATGCGCTGCGCCAGGAAAAGTCGGTGCCGCGCCTGGCGCAGATCAAGGCCTGGCTGGAACAGAACGCGGCGCAGGCTGGCCAGGGCGAAGCGTCGCGAAGCCCGGTGCTGCCCAAGAGCCCGATGGGAGAGGCGATCCAATACTGCCTGGGCAACTGGAAGGCGCTCTGCGAGTACGTGAATGATGGGGACCTGGCCATCGATAACAACGCAGCCGAGAACGCCCTGCGGCCGATCGTCCTGGGCCGCAAGAACTGGCTGTTCGCCGGCAGCGACAACGGCGGGCGAACCGGCGCCGTGCTCGCCAGCCTCGTGGCGACATGCAAGCGGCACAACGTCGACCCCGTCGCATACCTGAAGGATGTGCTGACTCGCATCGGCGAAACCCCCGTCGGCCAGCTCGATCAGTTCCTGCCCCACCGCTGGAAGGCCGCCCGCGCCGAGAATCAGGACCCGACAACCTGACGGGGTTCACCGGACGGATACACCTGCCCGCCGCTCAGGACCTCGCGCAGGAGGTCTTCCTCCGTGCGTACCGCCGGCTGGGAGATCTGCGCGACCCGGAGCGGTTCGGCCCGTGGCTGAGGGGCATCACCCGTCACGCCTCGCACGAGTGGCTCCGCCGGCATACGGCCGGGCAAAGCCGGAGCGCGGGCGAAGACTTCGACTGCCCCGCCCCGGCCCAGGCCGGCG
>JBBIMQ010000343.1:0-3003 GCA_037444345.1 Gemmatimonadota bacterium
GGGTCGGCAGGATTGGACCCCTGCTTTCGCAGGGGTGACGCCGGAGCGCGCCCTGGGCCGGCTCGCGGGATTCAGGTGCCCCTGCTTGCGCAGGGGTGACGGGGGACAGGGCCGGCCGCCCGGTGCCCTCTCAGCGGTCCGGGGTCCCGGCCAGCTCCAGAAGGGGAGTGAGGATTCTTTCGGTGAGCCCCCAGACCAGGTGCGAACCCACCCGGTATGCTGGAAACACGCGCCGTTCCCCCCGGACCTCGATCTCCGCGCCCTGGTAGACACCGCGCCGGCTCAGCGCTGCAAGCTCGACCCAGTGCGCGGCAGCGACCTCGGGACCGAGGTCCAGCGGTGGTCGCTCCTCCAGCGCGAACACGAATGGCCGGACCACCACGATTCGGGGAAGGGGCATCCTGGGCGTCACGTCGTCCAGGGTGCCGAGGTGGCGCGCGGTTCCCAGGTCAATCCCTACTTCTTCGCGGGTTTCACGAACGGCGGTGGCGAAGAGGTCGGGATCCCGGGGATCGAGACGGCCCCCCGGAAGTCCGATGTGGCCCGACCAGGGATCGCCGTCTCGCTCGGCCCGACGGATGAGCAACACGGCATCGGGGCAGGGGGCGAGGACGATGGCGACGCCGGCCCACCAGGCCTCGGCGGGATTGACGGTGGCGGGGCGGCGGGCGGCGAGGCGGGCGGCCAGCTGTCGCTGCAGCGGACTCAATGGCAGCCGCAGCCACCTCCCCCAGAGCAGCAACCGCCCTGGGGCGGCCCCAGCCCGGAGTAATCCGCGGAGGCCGCCCGGCCACGGCTCCGTGCGGTGAGCGACATGAGACGCTCCACGGTCCGGCTATGGCAAGCCGGGCAGGCGATCTCCGTGCCGCTCCGGACCAGGAGTTCGAAGCTGCGGCCACACTCGGCGCAGCGGTATTCGTAGATCGGCATGGAGAGACGATGGCCCGTCTGGCCACCAGGGTCAAGCCGGCGGCTTCAGGCCGCCGGGGCGGCTCGGCGCCGTCGCCGCACCTTCCGCAAACCCGCGGCGATGGCGACCACGCCGACCACGAGGAACTTCTTCGCGGCAACCAGTGCCGAGAGCACGAGCTTGAAGAAACCGACCTTGGAAGCGGCCGCGCCCGCCACCAGAGCCGCGATCCCGTACGCCGCCACCTTGTCCTTCCCCGCGGCGAAATCGTCGTAGCGGTTCCCCTCGGTGAAGTCAACGAAGCCGAGCACCTCCTGCATGCCGGCCCGCACGGCGTCAAACTGGGCCATGCCCGCGACCGCGTTCAGCACCAGCACCCCATGGCGGCCCAGAACCCGAATGTTGTAGTTGAGGGTGGGCTCCGGGTTGTCGCCGAAGCGAAGTTCCTTGGCGCTCCTTGTTCTCCTCCGCGCTCGCCTCCCGCATCTTCCGCAGCAGCTCGTCGTAGTCTCTCCTCGCGGCGTCGTCGTCCTTGACGTAGCCGTCGTTCTCGAACGTGATCACGACGCCCCACCCCTCGTCCGAGAACGGGCTGAGCGCCCCCGGGAACACCATGCCCAGGGACGAGGATCCGGGAGGGTTGCCCCACGCGACCGGCACGCGCTCCGCGTCCTCGGGGCCGAGGTAGCGAAAGCCGTCGGGAACCTTGAGGAGGGCTCTGCCCTCGGCGATGACGATGTCTCCCCGCTTCCAGGCGAGGCTCGCCTCCAGTTGCTCGATGCTGAGTAAGCTATCGGCGGGCTCCCCCTGCGCCGCAAGCGGCGCGAAGGGCCAGGCCGCGAGGGCGGCGATCAGAGAATGGCGTACGTGATCCCCCGGGAAGTTGGTGAACGGCCTTGCAAGCGACCGGCGATACCAGCGACGAGGCAACGGCAGGGACAACGAGCGAGCGCGGAGCGTTGCCCGTGACGATTCTCACAAGTAGCGGTTCAACCACTTCGTGGTCTCGTCCAGAGCCTCGGCGAGCGCGGGCGTCATGCCGGCGAAGGGGTGCACCGCGCCGAAGGTGTGGCCGGCCTCGGGCAGGACCAGCAGCCGGGTGGGGGCGGAGCGCCCCGCCCCCGCCGCGGCGAGGGCATGAGCCTCGTCAGGCGGGACGCTGCTATCGGCCCCGCCGTGCAGGATGAGCCAGGGCGCAACCACGCGCCGGGCCGCAGCAGCGATGTCCAGCGCCCCCGAGCGGTTCCGCTCGATGTCGTCCAGCACGTCGAGGTAGAGCGGCAGCACCTGTCCCGTCCGCTGGTTCACCACGTCCAGCTTCCCCGCCGCCCGCCAGGCAGCGGCCTGCCCAGGCCAGCGGTCCACGTGGCTGATGGCGGCCCAGGTAACCAGGGCGCCGATCCTGGAATTGCCGGCCGCGGTCAGCACGGCCATCCCGCCGCCGCGCGAATGGCCCACCAGGCCGATCGCCGGAGGCCGCGGGAGGCCGAGCTCGCCACGATCGAGCGCCGCGAGGACGGTTCGAATGTCCTCGAGCTCCGCCGAGAAGGTGTTGTGCCCGAACCGCTCGGGCCAGGCGAAGTCGCCCTCGTCGTTCACCCCGCTGCCGCTCAGATTGAACGTGACTGCGGCGAAGCCGGCCCGCGCCAGCCGATCGGCCAGCACCGGAAACATCCCCCAGTCCTTGAACCCCTTGAAGCCGTGGATCACGACCACGGCGGGGCGCGCGTCCCGGCCTGCGCTCCGCACGTCAACCAGGATCGGACCCAGGACACCAGGCAGCACGAATTTGGCAAGCGAGGGAGTGGCCACGGTCTTTGACCCGGTTCGACTGGCTGTGATAAATTGAGCCGCGTTCTCGCCCGGAGCCAGCCACCTTGCGCGCGTCTCATCCGACTCTGGTGGTCGTCGGGCGGGCCATGTCGGAGCAGCGTGACGCCATGGCCACCCAGTGGGCGGAATGGATCACCCACCGCTCGTCGGCGGCCCGGACTAGGCCTGCCCCGCTCCTCGAACGCGAGCTCCGCCTCCTGCTGGACATCCTGATCGGGACCGTCGGCCCCCTGCGGCGGGAGGTCACGGAGGTCTGGCTC
>JBBIMQ010000344.1:0-2993 GCA_037444345.1 Gemmatimonadota bacterium
CAGGCCGAAGCTCACCTGCCCCGCGAGCTTCCATCTGGCGACCAGCCCCCGGGATTTGCCCTCGACGACCTTGAGCCAGTCGTCAATGAACCCGATCGCGCCCATCCAGAGCATCGCCAGCGCGGCGAGGAGCACGAAACGATTGGTGACCTGGGCCCAGAGCAGGGTCGGGATCACGGTCGCCAAGATGATGATGATCCCTCCCATGGTCGGCGTCCCTCGCTTCTCCTGGTGGGACGCGGGCCCCTCGGCGCGCACCACCTGCCCGATCTTCCGGGCCCGCAGCCGGCGGATCACCGCCGGACCCACCAGGAACGCGAGCAGAAGCGCCGTCACCGTGGCTCCGGCCGCCCGGAAGCTGATGTAGTTGAACAGATTGAAAACCAGGACGTGCTTGCCCAGCGGCGCGAGCAGGTGGTAGAACACGGCGCCTCAGTGTGGTCGGTCGGGGTGCCCGGTGAGGTGAGGAATAATACGCTCCAGCGCCACCCCGCGGGATGCCTTGAGCACGACCAGGTCCCCCGGGCGCACCCGCTCGGCGAGCAGGGGCCCCAGGCTGGGAGCGTCCGGCGCCGCAAGCAGGCTGCTGCCGAGCCGGTTGCGATAGGGTTCCAGCGCGGGGACGAACTCGCCCACCACGGCCAGCAGTTCCGGCCGGAGCTCGACCAGGTCGCGCGCGATCGCCGCGTGGTGGGCGGCGGCCTCGGCCCCCAGCTCCCGCATGGTGCCGGCCACGAAGATCAGCCGGCGCCCGGGCCGCATGGCGGCCGCGGTGGCGATCGCGGCCCGGAACGAGGCGGGGTTGGCGTTGTAGGCGTCGTTGACAATGGTGATCCCGTCATGCTCGATGACCTCGCCCCGGCCACCGGGGATCGCGAGCGTGCCCAGGCGCCGCGCCGCCAGATCCGGCGGAACGCCGAGTTCCCGGCCCAGGGTCCAGGCCAGCATCGCGTTGCCGGCCTGGTGCCGGCCCAGAAGGGGGAGCGCGATGGTCTGGCCGTCCACCACGAGCGTGGGCCGCCCCGAGGGGTCCAGCCTCACCGCCTCAGGCTGCCGCTCGGCCCCTTCCAGTCCGGCCACGATGACCCGTTCCGCCATCACGCGAGCCGACTGGCCCAGCGCCGGAGGGTCGGGACCCACGATGGCGAGCGCCGCCCCGCGGATCAGATCCAGCTCCTCTTCCAGTACCCCCTCGACCGAGCCGAAACCGTCCAGGTGCGACGCGGCCACGTTGGTGGTGACCACCACGGTGGGCTCGATCACCGCGCGGGCCCGGGCCAGTTCTCCGCGCACGCTCGCTCCCGCCTCGATGACCAGCGCCTCGGTGTCCGCCGGGGCCGCGAGAATGGTCTGGGGCACACCGACCAGGTTGTTGTCGTTGGCCGGGGTGGCATGTACCCGGTAGCGCGCCCCCAGGACGGCGGCGCACATCTCCTTGGTGCTGGTCTTCCCGTTGGCGCCACCCACCGCGACGACCGGTCCCCGGATGGTGCGCCGCCGCGCCCGCGCCAGGCGGCCGTAGGCCGCCAGGGTGTCCTCGACCTCGTAGAGCCGGAGGCCCGCCACGGGGGCGGTGCCGTGGCGTACCACGGCGCCCGCGGCACCGGCCCTCCGTGCCGCCTCGAGGTAGTCGTGACCGTCGAACCGTTCCCCCACGAGCGCCACGAACAGGGCCCCGGGGCGGAGCTTCCGAGTGTCGGTCGAGATCTCGGTGTAGGGCGGCGCAGCGCTCCCCGCGTCGCCCGGCCTCAGGCCCAGGGCTTCCCTCACCCGGGCCTCGGTCCAGAAGCCCGCTCCGCTCCCGCCACCGGTCCCGCTCCCGCTGCCGGAGGCCCGCTCGGGTCCCTCCACCGGGCCGCCACCGTTCGAATTCCGCCGATCGCTCACTCCGGCACCCCCAGCAGCTCGCGCACGATCGCCCGCTCGTCGAAGGGTCGTTTCTCCGTGCCGATGACCTGATAGGTTTCGTGCCCCTTGCCGGCAAGGAGCACGGTGTCGCCGGGGGCGGCCTGGCGCAGGGCGGCCTGGATGGCCTCGCGGCGGTCTGTCAGGCGGAGGTGCGGCGCGCTTCCCATGCCCTGCACCACCTCGGCGATGATGCGGTCGGGATCCTCGGTGCGAGGATTGTCCGAGGTCACGATCGCGAGATCGGCCAGGGCGGCGGCGATCCGGCCCATGATCGGCCGCTTCCCGCGGTCGCGATCGCCCCCGCAGCCGAAGACCACGATCAGGCGCCCCCGGGTGAGGGGCCGGAGGGCCAGCAGAGCGCGCTCCAGCGCGTCGGGCGTGTGGGCGTAGTCGCGGAGCACGACGGCCGGCGCCTCCGCGAGTCGTTCCATCCGGCCCGGGACCTGAGGCGCGGAGGCCAGCGCTTCGGTCACTCGGGCGAACGGCAGCCCCAGGGCGAGAGCGGTCGCGGCGGCAGCGAGCGCGTTCGCCACGTTGAACTCCCCCAGCAGGGGAAGCCTGACGAGGCCTGCCCCCTGCGGCGAGACCAGCTGGAAGCTGCTGCCCGTGGGGCCGAGGAGCACGGCCTCGGCCCGCACCGCCGCCGTGCCGTGCCGGCCGAAGGTGATCCGCGGATGGCGATGGGGCAGCGCCGCCCAGGCCGGGTCGTCCGCGTTGACGACCTGCACCGCTCCCGGACCCAGGTAGCCGTCCAGCTTGAGCTTGGCGGCCAGATAGGCCTCCATGGTGCCGTGGTAGTCCAGGTGGTCGCGGGTGACATTGGTGAAGACCCCCGCGGCGAGTTCGAGTCCGTCCAGGCGGCCCTGATCGAGGCTGTGGGACGAAGCTTCCATGGCGACATGGGTCACACCCCGCCCCGCCAGGGCCGCGAGCGTCGCCTGGAGCTCGATCGGCCCCGGGGTGGTGAGGGCGCCCGCCGTGGACTCGACGGGCGCCCCGGTTCCATCGAAGGCGCCGAGCGTGCCGATACTGCCCGCCCGGCCATCCTGATTGAAGAGATGGCGCACGAGCGCCGTGGTGGTGGG
>JBBIMQ010000345.1:0-2992 GCA_037444345.1 Gemmatimonadota bacterium
GTCGTGGGAGAGTAGGCCGTCGCCAGCCATCCCCTCCGAGGCCCGCCTCCCTAGCAGGCGGGCCTCGTGCTTTCCCCCCCGAGCCCTGGCGCGCCGCGCCTTGTCGCTCCCCCGGGCCGCCTGCAGCTTTCGGCCATGCCCCCATCCTCACCCGCCACCACCCGCTTCGGCCACGTCGCCTTGGCCGGCCTCCCCAATGTCGGCAAGTCCACCCTGCTCAACGCCCTGGTCGGCAGCCACCTGGCCATCGTGAGCCCCAAGGCGCAGACCACCCGCCTCCCGGTCATCGGGCTGCTCACCCAGGGCGATACCCAGTATGTCTTCCACGATCTCCCAGGTCTCCTGGAGCCGGGCTATCTGCTGCAAGAGCGGATGCGCTCGGCCGCCGTGGAACGACTGCACCAGGTTCACGTGATACTTCACTTGCACCCGGCCCCGGAGGCGCCGGCCCCGGACTTCCAGACCGTTGCCCGCCTGGAGAAGCCGCTCGAAGCCCCGGTGCTCACCGTCTACACCAAGGGCGACCTGCTCTCCCCCCAGGAGCGGAGCGACCTGGAGCGGACCGGCGCCATCGTCACCTCCGCCACCCAGCCCGCCGGCCTCGACCGCCTCCTGGCAGCCGTCCGCGACCACCTCCCCGAGGGACCCTTCGGGTACCCCTCGGATGACATCGGGGTCCAACCGCTGCGGTTCTTTGCCGCGGAGTTCCTGCGGGAGGCGGCTTTCGAGTGCCTCGGAGAAGAGCTCCCCTACGCCGTGGCCGCCGAGGTCGAGGAGTTCCGCGAAAGCTCGACGCCGGTGTACATTCGAGCGACGCTCTACGTCGAGCGGGAATCCCAGAAGGCCATCGTGATCGGTCGGGGCGGGCGCACCCTCAAGGCGATGGGCGCCCAGGCCCGGGCCCGGCTCGAGGCGCTCCTCGGGAGGCCGGTGTATCTGGAAACCTGGGTCAAGGTGCTGCCCAACTGGCGCCGGAGGGCCCCCGCCCTCGACCGACTTGGATTCAGCGAAAGGAAAGCCGTATGACCCTCGCCCCCGAGTTACTGGAGATCCTGGTCTGTCCCAAGTGCAAGGGCGACCTCCAATACCGCCCCGAACCGGACGAGGCCCTGATCTGCCACGCCTGTCGCCTGGTCTACCCGGTCGAAGAGGACATCCCGATCATGCTCATTGACGAGGCCAAGCCCCTTTGACCGACCTGCTCGCCGCCGCCCGGGCCGAGGCCGCCCGGCTCCAGCACGACTATGTCGGAACCGAGCACCTTTTTCTCGCCCTGCTGCGCGGCGAGGATCGGACCCTGGCCACGATCCTCTCGGCGTTCAGCACCACGCCGGACGCGGTGCAGGCACGCCTGGAGCAGCGCCTCCCCAGGCCGCGCAGTACCCCCGTGGCGCCCTCCGACCTCCAGATCCGTTCCGGCGCCCGCCGCGCCCTGGATGCGGCACAGGCCGGCGCGACCCGCGAAGGGACGGCCCTCGCGCCACGCCATCTGCTGGCGGCCCTGCTCACCGATTCCAAGGGCGCCGTCGCCAGCAGTCTGGGCGACGTCGGCATTCCAGTAGACAAGGTGAGACAGGCGCTCGGCGACGTGGGGAGCGAGGCCGTGCCAGCTCAACCGGAGAAGGGCGGAGCGGCCCGGCCGGGCGGCCCGGAGCGGCCGGCGCGCAAGGAGGGCGAGGACGCCGCCCGGTCCCCCAAGTCTGAGGGACGCGCAGCCGGCCCGCGAGCCCTCAGGCCCGAGCGGGCGCGAGCGAAGAGAACCGTGAAGCCCGAACGAGGGGGCCGGAGTGGCGCTGAACCGGCGCCCCCACCCTCGCCCCCGCCCCCGTCCCTGCCCCCGCGCCGGATCGCCCCGGTACAGCAGGGCTGGCTGACCTGGCGCCAGGTCCCTCTTCTTGCGGTCCCCCTGAGCCTGGTCCTGGCCTACGGGGGGGAGTATCCGGCGGTCCTGGTGTTCGCGACGGCCTGCGTGGCGGTGCTCCCGCTTGCCGGTTACCTGGGAGAGGCCACGGAACATCTCGCGGCCAAGACCGGGCCGGCGTTGGGGGGGCTGCTCAACGCCACGTTCGGCAACGCCGCCGAGCTCATCATCGCGATCGTCGCACTCAAGGCGGGCCTGGTCGAGCTGGTCAAGGCGTCGGTCACCGGGAGCATTCTGGGCAACCTGCTGCTCATCTTGGGGCTGTCGCTGGTGGCGGGGGGACTCGACCGGCCCCTGGTCCGGTTCAGTCGCACCTCGGCCGGCATGAGTGCCGGGATGCTGGCGCTGGCCGTGACGGGGCTCATTTTCCCCGCCATTTTCCACGAGCTACACCAGGGCGGCGATCGAGAGCTGGAGCTGCACCTGAGCGAGGCGGTGGCCGCCATTCTCGCGGCGACTTACCTCTTCTCGCTGGTCTTCTCGCTCAAGACCCATCGCCGCCTCCTGAGCGGCGAACCCCATCCGCTGGAGGGAACCCCGTGGAGCGTTTCCAAGGCGGTTGCCGTGCTCGCGGCCGCGACAGCCGGCGTGGCGGTGGAATCGGAGATTCTGGTCCACGCCGTCCAGGGGATGGCCACGGGAAGCCGGTTCTTCTCCGAGGCGTTCTTGGGGCTCATTGTCATCCCCATCATCGGGAATGCCGCCGAGCACGCCACGGCCGTGGTGGTGGCGCGGAAGGGGAAGATGGACCTGGCACTCCAGATCGCGCTCGGTTCGAGCACGCAGGTTGCACTCCTCGTGGCGCCGGTGCTCATTTTCGTGGGGGCCCTGCTCGGCCCCACCGGATCCGGAGCGTGGATGAACCTGGTGTTCAGCCCGCTCGAGGTGGTGGCCGTAGCTTTGGCAACGATTCTTGCAGCGATCATCACGTTGGACGGCGAGTCGCACTGGTTCGAGGGGGTCCAGCTTCTGGCGCTCTACGCGATGGTGGCCGTGGCGGTCTACTTCATCTGATTTGACAGAGGTTCGAGCAAGACCTAAGTTGTGTCTTGAGTTAGTCTTACGCCTCGC
>JBBIMQ010000346.1:0-2982 GCA_037444345.1 Gemmatimonadota bacterium
TTCGATTCCTGGCGAGCGACAGCCTCGGGGGCCGCCTGATCGGTTCGCCCGGGGCGGACACCGCGGCCCGGTTCCTCGCCCGGCGGTTCCGCCAAGCGGGGCTGGTGGCGCCGCCCGGCGGCTGGCTCCAGTCGTTCACGGTGGCGGCGGACGCGCCGGCGGCGGCGCACACCGATCTGGCCGGGGCGATCGGCAAGAACGTGATCGGGGTGCTCCCGGGCAAGGACGCCGAGCTCCGCAACGAGATCGTGATCGTGGGGGCGCACTACGACCACCTGGGCCTGGGCTACTACTGGGCGCTGGATCCCGACAGCGCGGGGGCGGTGCACAACGGCGCCGACGACAACGCGTCCGGGGCGGCGGCGCTGATCCATATTGCGCGCCGGCTGGCACCTTCGCCTCCGGCGCGGACGGTCGTGTTCATCGCGTTCAGCGGGGAGGAGCCGGGGCTGCTGGGGTCGTCGCATTACGTCAAGCACCCGCTGTTTCCGCTGGCCCGCACTTACGCCATGGTCAATCTCGACATGGTGGGCCGGCTGCGGGAGGACCGGCTGCTGGTCTACGGGGCCGCCACCGCGCGGGAGTTCCCGGCCTTGCTCGACTCGATCAACAGCGCCAACCCGGCGGCGCGGTTCGACCTCAAGGCGTCCGGCGATGGGTGGGGGCGGAGCGACCAGTCGTCGTTCTACGCCGCCGGCAGGCCGGTGCTGCATCTGTTCACCGACCTGCACGAGGACTATCACCGCGCGACCGACGACTGGGAGAAGATCAACGCGGACGGCCTGGCACGGGTGGCGAATTTCACCGCGGAGATCGTGCGGGCGCTCGCCAACCGGCGGGAGCCGCTCACCTTCGTGAACGTGCCACCGCCTCAGCTCGCCGCCGGACCGACCTCGCCGGGGTACGGCGCCTACCTGGGCACCGTGCCTGACATGAGCGAGAACCCCGGGGGCGTCCGGCTCACGGGGGTGCGGGCCGGGAGTCCGGCGGAGCGGGCGGGCCTCCGGGGCAACGACATCATCGTGCAGATCGGCGAGATGCCGGTCACCGACCTTCAGACCATGACCGAGGCCCTCCGGAGCCACCGCCCGGGGGACGTGGTCGAGGTCCGCTTCGTCCGCGACGGCCAGGAGCAACGCGTCACCGTCACGCTGGGTTCGCGCGGAGGCTGAGGGTGGCGGTGCTCGATCCCCAGCCCGTCGTGGCCGGGCTCCGGGGTCTCTTCTGCCGGGGGGCCGGCCGGACCGCCCTGCTCCAGTACGCGGCCGAGCGGATTCGCGCCGCCGGCCCGCCGTACACCTCGGTGTACCTGTACATGCTGCACGGCAGCGAGCTCGTGCTCGAGGCCTTCGCCGGGCGCGAAACCGAGCACACCCGGATTCCGGTCGGCAAGGGCGTGTGCGGCACGGCGGTGGCCACCGGCCGCGACCAGAACGTGGGCGACGTGCGCGCCGTCGCCAACTACATCGCGTGCAACGCGTTCACCCGGTCGGAGCTGGTGGTTTTGATCCGGCGGGGGCCGGTCATCCTGGGCCAGATAGATATTGACAGCGATCTCCCGGATCCGTTCACGCCGGAAGAGGAGGCCGCCGTGCGCGCGGTAGCGGACGGCCTCGCGGTGTTGCTCTAGGGGGGGTGGCCGCGGGCGATGGTCCGGCCGGAGCCACCGGGTACTGCCGGGCCCGCGGTCGAGCCGCCAGCCGGTTTCCGCCCCCTGGAAGGACCGGTTCAGAGCCCTGCCGCGCGGTACCTGCACCAGTCCCGGCCTCTCCTCGCTTTCCTGGCCTTGCATGCCCGACCCGATCGCCACCGTCCGCCGGGTGAACGGCGTCACCCTTTACGAGCGCCGAGTGGGGGCGGGGCCGCCGGTCGTGGTCTTGCACGGCGGCCCGGGCGCGCATCACGACTATCTCCTTCCCGGCTTCGATGCCCTGGCTCGAGGGCGAGAGCTGATCTATTACGATCAGCGGGGTGGAGGCCGGAGTCCGGTGCCGCGGGAGATCCCGGTCGGCTGGCGCGAGCACGTGGCAGACCTGGAGGCGCTCCGCGGCGCCTGGCAGCTCGACCGGCTGACCATTACCGGCTATTCCTGGGGCGCGCTCCTGGCGTTGTTGTACGCCGTGGCCTACCCGGCCCGGGTAGCACGCCTCGCGCTCGTGTCCCCCGCGCCGGTCTGGCGGGCAGCGCGGGAGGAGTTCGAGCGCCGGCTGCAGGCCCGCGCCTCGAGTCCCGCCCTCCAGGCCGCGCGCCGGGCGCTCCGAGAGAGCGGGTTGCGGGAGCGGGATCCAGCCGCGTACCAGCGGCGCCTCTTCGAGCTCGCGGTAGCCGGCTATTTCCACGATCCGGCGCAGGCCCGCGGGCTGACCCCGTTTCGGATCACCGAGCGGACGCAGCGGGCCGTCTGGGAGGGCCTGGGCGACTACGACCTGCGGCCGGCGCTGGAGCGGCTCTCGATCCCGACCCTGGTGCTTCACGGCGACGACGACCCGATCCCGGTCGCGGTGGCCGAGGCTCTGGCCCGGGCGCTCCGGGCCGAGTTTCGTGTGCTCGAGGACTGCGGGCACGTGCCGTATGTGGAGGCATTCGAGGCCTTCGTCGAGCACCTCGACGCCTTCCTGCCCCGCGCCGCCACGTGAGCCGGACGGGCGCGGTTTACCGGCTCGCCCCCGGCGATTAGGCTACGCCCATGCCCGCCGAGACCCGGCTCACCCCGTTCGAGGTCGCCTACGGGACCCTGGCGGAGGAACGCTTCCCCGCCATCCGGCGGTCGCTGGAGGCCGCGGGTCGCGACCCGCACGAAAGCGACAGTTTCTTGCTCGACCGCGAGGTCGTGGCATTGCTCCGCGATCTGGTACCGGCCGAAGGGGTGGGCGAGGCGGTGCGAGAGCACCTGGCGCTTCTCCACCACGCGTATCTCTACTGGCTGGAGGGCGGCTGGCTGTTCCGGCTCCGGCGCGAGCGGGCGCGGGCCCTGCTGGCCGC
>JBBIMQ010000347.1:0-2971 GCA_037444345.1 Gemmatimonadota bacterium
GGTAGGCGATCTCCAGGTTCTCCTTGGCCACCTGCATCCGCGGGTCCAGCTCGAGCGCGTGCAGGAAGCGTTCGATCGCCTCGGGGATCAGCCCCTTCTGGTAGTAGAGGACCCCAAGGTTGTTGTGCGCCCCCGCGTCCGACGGGTCGATCCGCCGGGCGAAGGAGCGGAGCACGGCCAGGTCGCGTTCGGACAGCTGCGGGCCGGGCACGGCAGGCTCAGGTCAGGCGGATCGCATCGAAAATGGCCCGGAGCGAGGCCACGTCGGGCAGCAGCAGGAAATGCCCGTGCAATTTGAGCTGCGGATCCTCGAAAATGAATTCGGTCTCCACGCAGAAGACGTAATCCCGATCGTAGCCGAAGTTCATGTAGGTAGAGGTGAGCACCGCGCCGCAGAGGTCAATCGCCAGGCTCGGCACCGAGGGGACCAGCATCATCCCCATGAAATCGCTCAGGGCGTTCAGGTACGCGCTACTCAGGATGTTGCCGACCTCCTTGAGGCCCGACTGTTCCATGTCGCCGAAGGCGGCCGTGGTCCGCATCGGCCGCCGGAGCAGGATGTCGCAGAGCAGCCGAGCCGAGGCCTCGGGAAAGATCACCAGCGTGCGGCCGGTGAGGTCTCCCATCATGTGCATCAGGACCGCGGCCACCACGTCGTCGGCGCGGCCCAGGATCTCCGGCACGTCTTCCAGGCGGCTGATGTTGACCTCGGGCACCGAGATCATGATCGTCCGGTTGGTCAGCTGGGACAGCGCCGTCGCCGCGTGGCCAGCCCCGATATTGGCGACCTCCCGCAGGGCGTCCCGCTGCAGCGCGTGCAACGCTCTCACGTCATCCACGACGGCCTCCTCTCACACCAGCGCCGCCGGATCCAGGATGAGCGCCGGGACGCCATCTCCCAGGATCGTCGCCCCGCTCACGCACGGCAGCATGCCGCGCGGGGCCTCGAACGGCTCCACCACGATGTCCTGCTGCCCCACCAGCGCATCCACCACCAGGGCACCCCGCCGCTCCCCCACCTCGACGATGACGGCCGGCATCCGCCCCGCCGGCCGTGGCCCCCGCGCTCCGAGGCGCTCTCGCAACCGGACGGCCGGAACCAGCTCGTCGCGGAGCTGGAGCCGCTCGCCGTCCTCCCCGGCGACCACCCGCGCCGGGTGAAACTCCACGGTCTCGGCCACCCGGGCGGTGGGGATGGCATAGCGCTCCCCCCCCACCTCTGCCACCAGCGCCGGCACGATGGCCAGGGTCATCGGCAACCGGAGCCCGAAGCTCGACCCCTCGCCCACCGTCGTGCTGAACTCGAGGGTGCCGCCCAGCCCCCGCACCCGGGCCAGCACCGCTTCCATCCCCATCCCCCGCCCCGAGACCTCGGTGACCGTCTCGGCTGTCGAGAAGCCGGGCCTGGCCAGCACCTGGAGCAGCTCCTCGTCGCCCAGCTCCCGGGTGCCCGGTGGGACCAGCCGGGCCCGGCGCGCGCGCTCGAGCACGTGCCGCCGGTCAATCCCGGCGCCGTCGTCGGTCACCCGAATGAGCACCGTGTCGCGCTCCCGGGTCGCCACCAGCCGGATCAGGCCCTCCGCCGGCTTGCCCCGCCGGGTTCGGACCTCGGGCCGCTCGATCCCGTGATCCACCGCGTTCCGCAGGAGGTGGAGCACCGGCTCGCCCAGCTCGTCGAGGATGGCCCGGTCCAGCTCGATGTCCTCGCCCTCGATCTCGAACCGGACCCGCTTGCCGAGCTGCCGGGCGAGGTCGCGCACCATGCGGGGGAAGCGGTCGAACACTTGCCAGACCGGAGTGAGCCGGGCCTGCACGACCTCGCCGTGCAGATCGCCCGTCAGGCGCGCGATCCGCCCGGCTACCGCCTGAAGCTCGGGCGAGCCGCTCGCCTCGGCCAGTTCCAGTAGCCGGCCCCGGGCCACCACCAGCTCCGCGACCTGCTTCATCAGGGCGTCGAGCCGGCGGAGGTCCACCCGGATCTGCCGGCCCCGCCCTCCGGCGCCCACTGCGGCCCGAGCGGCTTCCGGCTGCTCGATCTCCACCTGGGCCACGTCACCGGCCGACCGGATCGCCGCCGCGATATCGGCATCGGAGGCGCTGCTCTGGATCCGGAAGCTGAAGACCCCATCGAACACGTCCTGCTCGAACGCGGCCGCCGGGGGCTTCACCCCGCTGATCGTGCCCAGCGCTTCCGCCTTGCGCAGCGCCAGGAACGCCCGCGCGCCCCGCAGCGTGGCCGCTGGATTGATGGTCACCCGGACCAGCCGCCCGCCCCTCGAGAGGTGGGCCGGGGCCGGTTCTTCTTCTCCCGCCGCCGCAGCGGGCGTCGCCGCTCCCGTGGCGCCCTCGATGCGCCCGAGCTCAGCCAGCAGCGTGGAGAAATCGAGCGCGCCATCCTGCCCCGCCACGGCCGGCTCCACCCCCTGTTCCAGCGCATCCACCACCCGGAAGAACACCTCGGCATGTTCTCGCCCCGTGGCGGGCGCGTCCCGGAACCGGGCCAGCGCGGTTTCGGTGCGGTGGGCGAGCTCGGTCAAGTTCGCAAAGCCCATCGCGGCGGCCATGCCCTTGAAGGTGTGGATGGCGCGAAACAGCGCCACCACCGGCTCCGGAGCCGCCGGGTCGCGCTCCCAGTCGAGCAGGGCTCGCCCGCAGGCCGCCAGTTGCTCGCGGCTTTCCGTCAGAAAGAGGGCGGCGTAGCGCGAGGCGTCCATGGCCTCAGCCCAGGACCCGCTGCACCGCCTCGAGCACCCGAGAAGGCTGGAACGGCTTGACGACGAAATCCTTGGCGCCGGCCTGGATCGCCTCGACGACGAGCGCCTGCTGCCCCATCGCGCTGCACATCAGGATCTTCGCGTCGGGATCCTCGCGGCAGATCTCCCGCACCGCCTCGATCCCGCCCATGTCCGGCATCACGATGTCCATCGTGACCACGTCGGGCTTGAGCTGCCGGTACTTGTCGACCGCTTCC
>JBBIMQ010000348.1:0-2952 GCA_037444345.1 Gemmatimonadota bacterium
CCGGAAATGACGGTGATCGCCGATCAGGCCGGCGCGATCGGTGTCGCCGGCGTGATGGGCGCCGCCCACGTCGAGGTCACCGAGCGGACCAGCGAGGTCTTCGTCGAGTGCGCCTTCTTCGATCCCCGGCGCATTCGGCGGACGCGCCGAGCCCTCGGGCTCGCCACCGAGGCAAGCAAGCGATTCGAGCGCGGGGTGGACCGCTGGGCTGCCCCCGAAGCGCTCCGCCGCTGCGTGGAGCTGATCCTGGCCACCGCGGGGGGCCGCGTGGCCGGCGAGGCGGTTGATGTCTGGCCCGAGCCTTCCCATCCGCCCCGGATCTTTCTCCGCGGCGCGCGGGTGACCCAGATCCTGGGCGAGGCCCTGCCCCCGGCAGCCATCGAACGCTACCTCACCGCCATCGGCTGCACCGTGCTGGCCAAGCCCGAGGACGGCCGGTTCGCGGTGGATGTCCCGGGCTGGCGCCCGGACCTGGTGGCGGAGATTGACCTCATCGAGGAGATCGCGCGACTCCACGGCTACGACACCTTCGCCACCGAGTTGCGCCCCTTCCGCGTGGGCCGGCTGGCTGACCCGCCGCTCGAATTGGCGGCGAGCCGGGTGCGGGAGGGACTGGTGCGCTGGGGGCTCCTCGAAACAGTCTCGCTCCCGCTCGGACCCTCGGAGGGGGAGGGAAGCGTCCCCCTGAAGAACCCGCTTTCCGCCGAGGAGGCCTGGCTCCGGCAGTCCCTGCTACCGGGGCTCGCGAGGGCGGTCGAGACCAACTGGGCCCGGCGGGTGCGGGATATCCGACTGTTCGAGATCGGGACCGTGTTCCGGCTCCAG
This sequence comes from Gemmatimonadota bacterium, assembly GCA_037444345.1. Classification (GTDB taxonomy): domain Bacteria; phylum Gemmatimonadota; class Gemmatimonadetes; order Gemmatimonadales; family GWC2-71-9; genus JADJOM01. Next base: position 826 of record JBBIMQ010000348.1, read on the forward strand.
GGGCCGGGGCAGCGGCCCTTGGAGGAAACCCGAGTGGCCGCCGTGATCTCGGGCGCGCGCGAGCCGGGCCACTGGACGGCGGGCGGCAAGGCGCCCGATTTCGACCAGTGGGACCTCAAGGCGCTCTTCGAGGCCGCGGTCGCTCTGGCAATTCCGGGCGGGAGCGTTCAAGTTGATACCGGAGGCTGGCTTGCCGTGACCTCCGACGGCCGGCCGGCCGGCCGCGCCCTCAGGCTCGAGCTCGCCGCCCGAGACTGGGCCGCTCCGGTCTACGGGCTCGAGCTTGCGCTGCTGCCGGTGGCGACCCTTCCCCTCCGGTACCAGCCGCTACCCGCCACGCCGCCGATCGAGCGGGACCTGGCGCTGGTCGTGGGAGACAGCGTGCGGTGCCACGAGGTCGAGGGAGTGATCCGGCAGGCGGCCGGCGCGCTGCTCGAATCGGTGGCGGCGTTCGACGAGTACCGGGCGGAGTCGCTCGGACCGGGGCGGCGGAGCCTGGCGTTCCGGCTCGTCTTCCGCGCCCCGGACCGGACGCTCCGCGACGAGGAGGTAGACCTGCTGGTGGCCCGAGTGATCGCGGCGCTGGAGAGCAAGGTTGACGCAAGGCTACGAACGACCTGACTGGCGTGCCCTCGACGAGCTGGCCGAGCTGCTCCGCCACGTGGGCGAGGAGCTCGCGGCTTGGCGGCGCCGCTCGCTCAAGGCGGAATCGGAACTGGCCGAGCTCAAGGCCAAGGGCGGGGTGCTGGCGGGTCCGGAGCTGATCCAGGCGCGCCAGCGCATCATCGAGCTGGAGCTGGAGAATCAGGCCCTGCGGCAGCGGATCAGCGCCACCCGCGACCGGGTCAAGCTGCTGGCCGACCGGCTGGGCTTTCTGGAGCAAGAGGCCGGGGACGGGTCGTCATGAACCTGCCCAAGCATGCCGTCCGGGTCACCATCGGGGGCGAAGACTATACGGTTCGCTCCGAGCTTCCCCCCGAGTATACCCGGGAGGTGGCGGCCTACGTGGATGCGGCCTTCCGCCGCATTCGCGACATGCTGCCGCAGGTGGAGACCCACAAGGCCGCGATCCTCGCGGCTCTCGCGATCACCGACGAGCTGTTCCAGGCCCGGCGCCTCGACCAGGAGCAGGCCGCGCGGATCTCGGCGCTGGCCGACGACCTGGCGCGCCTCTTGCCGCCCGCCAAGCGGGGTCGGCGCGCCGGCGGGTCGCAGGCGCTATCGGGTTGAGCCGGAAGCCAGGATTAACCTGGCGAAGCCTAACGGAGAGGCGGCGTCGCCCTCCTGGAGATAGATCGAACGCATGTTGCCCACCGCACTGCCGTTGCTCGAGGGCCTGACCGCAGGCCTGATCGTCGCCACCGGCTTCTTTCTCCTCTACCTCCGCGCCCAGCGGCGTAGCGCCGCCCGCACCCTCGAGGCGGCTCGCCGGGAGGCGGAACGCCTGGTCGAGGAGGCCTCGCAGCGAGCGGCGGAGGCGCGCAACCAGATCATTCTGGAAGGCAAGATGGAGACGCTCCGGTTGCGCGAGGACCTGGAGCGCGAGGCCCAGCGGCGGCGGGAGGAGTGGGAACGGTTCGAGCGGCGGGCCGAGGAGCGCGACCGTTCGCTGGAACGCAAAATGGAGGAGATTCGCCGCCAGGAGGAAGCGTTCCTGGCGCGGGAGGACGCGCTGGAAAACCGGGAGGGGTCGGTCCGGACGCGGGAGGCCGAGCTCGAGCGGCTGCTCGGCGAGCAGCGGGAGCGCCTGGAGCGGATCGCCGGGCTCACGGCGGAGGAGGCCCGGCGCGAGGTGCTCCAGCGGGCGGAGGATGAGGCGCGGGGGCAGGCGGCCGCCCTGGCCCGCGAGATCCGCGAGCAGGCCAAGCGCTCCGCCGAGCGGGAGGCGCGCCGGATCGTGGCCCTGGCGATCCAGCGCATCGCCGCCGAACATACGGCCGAAACGACGGTCGCGGCCGTGGCGCTGCCGAGCGACGAGATGAAGGGCCGGATCATCGGCCGCGAGGGGCGGAACATCCGGGCCTTCGAGCAGGCCACCGGGGTGGACGTGATCATTGACGACACCCCCGATACGGTGATCGTCAGTTGCTTCGATCCGGTGCGCCGCGAAGTGGCCCGCCGCGCCCT
>JBBIMQ010000349.1:0-2950 GCA_037444345.1 Gemmatimonadota bacterium
CGGGATGCCGGAGATCGCGGCCACCGCGGTGCACGAGACCTGGCCCGGCCATCACCTCCAGGCGCTCACGGCCCAGGCGCAGCCGTCGGAGATCCGGCGGGTGCTCTGGACCCCGATCACGGTAGAGGGCTGGGCGCACTACTGCGAGGAGCTGATGGCGGAACAGGGGTTCTTCGCCTCGCCGGAGGAGCGGCTGTTCCAGCGGCTCCACCTTCTGTGGCGGGCGCTCCGCATCGTGCTCGATGTGGGCTTGCACACGCGGGGCATGACGCCCGACCAGGCGATGGACCTGCTGGTGGACCGGATCGGGATGGACCGGAGCCAGGCAGAGGCCGAGGTGAGCCGGTACTGCGCCTGGCCGACCTACCAGCTGTGCTACGCGGTAGGCCGCCGCGAGGTGCTCCAGCTCCGCGACGCCTGGCGCACCCGGGCGGGGCCGGGCGGAAGGCTCCGGGACTTCCACGACGCCTTCCTCGCCTGGGGCGGCCTGCCCGTGAGCCTGATCCGGTGGGGGATGGGGCTGGGGATCGATGAGTGAGACGGGGTGGAACCGAGACCCGCCGGATCGGCAGCGCGAGGGATCGGCTGGCCGCCCTCCGGTCCGTCCCTCGGACAAGCCTGCCATGCCTCTCGCCGACAAGGGGTTCGCGCTGGTCTCGCTGTTCAACGATTTCGCGAGCGAGATGGTCTACCCGCTGCTCCCGGCCTTCGTCACCGGGACGCTGGGCGGGAGCGCGGCCATGCTGGGCGCGCTGGATGGGGCCGCGGACGTCGCCGCCGCGGCCACCAAGTGGGGAAGCGGGCACCTGGCGGACCGCGCCCGCTGGCGCCGGCCCCTCATCGTGCTCGGCTACCTGGCCGCCATTCTGATCCGGCCGGCGATGGCGCTGGCGGGGGCTGCCTGGCAGGTGCTGGCCTTCCGGGTGATTGACCGGCTGGGCAAGGGCCTCCGTACCCCCCCTCGCGACGCGGTCATCGCCGACCTCACGCCCCCGGTCATCCGCGGGCGGGCCTTCGGCTTTCATCGGGCCGCCGATCACTTCGGCTCGGTTCCAGGCTCGCTCGTTGCCTGGGTCCTCCTGAGCGCGGCGGTGGACCTGCGCACGGTACTGGCCTGGAGCGCCGTCCCGGGGCTCCTGGCGGGTGCCGTCCTGCTGGTGGTGCTGCGCGCGGCGAGGTGGCCGGGTAGTGGAGGCGGCAGATCGGTGCTTGCCGATTCCACCCTGGCCGCCGGGTCCGAGGCGCCCGGAGCCGGGGAGGCGGCCCCGGCACCCGCCCCGGCCGGCCGGCTTGGACCAGCCGTGCTGGTCCTGGCCCTGCTCGCCCTCTGCCGCCTTCCCGAGGCGCTGTTGCTCCTTCGCCTGCAAGACGTGGGGGTCACGGTCCGGCACATTCCGTTGGTGTGGGCGGGACTCCACCTGGTCCGGACCGCGTGCAGCTATCCCGGCGGGTGGCTCAGCGATCACTGGGGGAATCGCCGGCTGGTGGGCCTCGGGAGCGCCGTCTTCGCGGCCGGCGTTGCGGGGCTCGGCGCTCCGCTCGGGGCCGGGGCCGCGGTCGCCGTGTTTCTCGGGATGGGCCTGGTGGCGGGCCTGACGGAGTCGGCGGAACGGTCGCTGGTGGCGGCCCTCTCGGCCGGACGCACCGGCCGGGGGTTCGGCGCCTATCACGCGCTCACCGGTCTCGCCGCCTTACCTGCCGCAGTTGGCTTCGGCGTGGCCTATCAGCGTCTGGGAGGGGGAGTGGCGTGCCTCCTCTCCGGCCTGGCCATCACCTTGGTGCTGGCGTTCTGGCTGGCACTGCCGGCCCGTGCGGGGGCGCGGGCGTGACCCCGCGCCGAATCGCCGCTCTCCTGCTGGGGCTCCTCCTGGGGCCCGCGAGTGCCGTGGGGGCGCAGGTGCAGATCCGGCTCGACGATCCCTCCCGGACCTGGTACTCCGAGCTGCACGAAGGGCTGCGCGATGGCACCCCCGCGGCCGATTCAGTCCGGCGGGTGCTTTCGGAGCGGAACCCGGCGCCGCTCTGGCGGGTGGCCCGCCGTGCCCTCGCGGGCCAGGCTCGCTGGAACGATGCGGCGCTCGCGCTGACGCGTATCGCCGAACTCCGGGATCCGGCCAGCGCGGACAGCGCGCGCCGGTGGCTCCAGGACATTCAGGACGGCTCGCTCCTGGTCATGGGAGACTTCGATCCCGGCTACCTCCTGGCTCCACTCCGGGCCATCTTGCTCGAATCCACCCGGACCCGGGTGGGCGATCTCGACCTGCTCCACGATTTGCTCGACCGCGTCCCCACCGGCCGGTACAACCTGGCCGATGCCTGGGTCTTCGGCCGGCTTGGAATGGGGGCGGCCGACAGCGTGGCGCGGCGGTTCCTGGAGACCGGGGATCGCGATCTCCGGATCCGCTATCTGTCGCTCCTGTCCTTTTCCACCGACACCACCCTCATCCCCCTGCTGGCCCGGATCTACGCAGCGCCTGACAGCTTCGGCCTCCCGCCCCGGATCGGGGTACGGGCATCGGACGGGCTCATCTGGATCGGCACCCGGCGGGCCGTGGAGGCGCTGCTCCGGGCCCGCGAGGTCGCCCGGGCCCGCGGCGTTTACGCCGATCCCAGGCTCGGGGCCAACGACCTCGACTTCCTCGCCGCCGACAGCGCGAGCGTCGTGGCGCGCACGGGGAAGTGGCTGACGGAGTGGGCCAGCACCCTGCCGTAGCCGGACACCGCATGGGTCGCGTACCCGCCGCAGGATCGCCACCCGCCCAGCCGGCGCGGCCCGGGCCCGGGAGCGCGCCCTCCGAAGCCGAACCGCCGGCTAGGCGCGTGGTGTGGCGCCTGATGCTCCGGGGTCACCCCGGAGCCGCAGGGCGAGTTCGGAGGCCGGCACCACGACCGGCTGCCGTGGCGTTTCCGGGACGAGGCGCGGCTCGGCTCCCCTCCAGTACAGGCTGTT
>JBBIMQ010000350.1:0-2941 GCA_037444345.1 Gemmatimonadota bacterium
GTCAAGTCCTCCATCCAGCGGTACCCGCCAGTGGTACCCGGTGGCGCTGGAGGGCCGGCGCCTCGCCACCTTCGATCTCACCCTTCTGAGTCCCCGGGGGTTCCTGCTCGCCAGCGTGGGCGAGCGAACCGATTCCGCCGAGGCGCCGGGCCGGATGGTCCGGACCCGCTGGGTGACGCCAGGGCCGATCCGCAACGCCTCGTTCAATGTGGGGATCTTCGAGGAGTACGAGCTCCAGGGACCGGGCGGGGCTCCGCCGGTCACGGGCCTCTGGTCCGAGGACATGCACAAGGCCATCGCGCACTGGGCGCTGTGGCAAGGCCAGATCGAGCTGGCCGGCAAGAACATGAAACAGCAGGTGGCGAGCGATGTGGCGGTGGCCATGCAGTTCTACCAGCACGTGTTCGGCGAGGCACCGTGACGCTCCGGGTGGACACCGCGGGAGTGCCGGAGGACTTCCTGGTGTACCTGCCGGTGACGGTCGAGCTGGACCGGGACCGGGTCGCGCGGCCCCGGGTGAAGGTCACGGGTCGCCGGACCGAACTGGACCTGCCGCTCATGCCCGCCCAGCCCCGCAACGTGCGCTTCAACGATCTCGAAGGAGTGCTCGCCGAGGTGAAAACGGTGAGCTGGTAACGCTCGACACTGCGCCGATCACCCAACCCATGCCAGGTCTTCTGCTTTTCTTACAGGTTGCCGGGGCGTCCTTCTCCCCTCTCGCCCAGCAGTTCGATCCGGACTCGCTCCGCCCCCGGCACCGGCCGCTGCATTACGACGTGCAGCTCGTGATCAGCGACACGGGCCAGCATGTGGTGGGCCAGGTGCAGAGCACCTGGCTCCTGAGTTCGGCCGATCCGCTCGAGATCCAGCTCGACACCGCTTTCCGGGTGGTGCGGGTGCTGCTCGAGGGACGGGAGCAGACCCGGCTGGCCCGGACCCAGTTCGCGATCCAGGGGAGCGGGGTCTATATCCCGCACGAGAAGGGCCCGGGGGATACCCTGAGGGCCGCCGTGCGGTATCACGGGGTGCCTCGCGACGGGCTGGTCTTCGCGGCGGACCCGGTCCACGGGCCCAGTGTCTTTGCCGACAACTGGCCCGATCGCGCTCACCGGTGGCTTCCCCTGGCCGACCACCCGAGCGCCAAGGTCACGGCGGAGTTTCACGTGGAGGTCCCGCCGGGAATGCAGGTGGTCGCCACCGGCCGCCTGACGCGGGTGGACACGCTGGCGCGGGGCCGGACTGCCTGGCATTTCCGCCAGGACCAGCCGGTCCCCCCCTACGGCCTCGTGCTCGGCGCGGGCCGCTTCGCGGTCACTCCCCTCCCGGCCGCGGCCTGCGAGGTGAAGTGCGTCCCCGGCGCGATCGTCACCTTTCCCGACGACTCGGCCTGGGCCCTGAATGGGCCCTTCCGGCGGGTGGGGGAGATCGTGGCCTGGATGAGCCGGCTCGTGGGCCCGTTTCCCTACGACCGGCTCCTCCACGTGCAGGCGAGCACCCGATACGGCGGCATGGAAAACCCCACCGCCATCTACTACGCGAGCGAGCTCTACCACAACCGCGCCCTCGACGAGGGCACGGTGGCCCACGAGATCGCTCACCAGTGGTTCGGCGACGCGGTCACCGAGGACGACTGGCGCCACCTCTGGCTGTCGGAGGGATTCGCCACCTATTTCGCCGCCCTCTGGGCCGAGCAGGCGGAAGGGGCCGAGGCCCGCCAGGCCGCGCTGGCGCGCGGGGCCAGGCAGATCTTCGCAAGCCCGGTGACCGACCAGCCGATCCTCGCGTACGGCAGCGACACGCTCGCGGCGCTCCTCAACAGCAACAACTATCCCAAGGGCGCCTGGGTGCTCCACTCGCTCCGCGGCCTGCTGGGCGACTCGGTCTTCTTCCGGGGTCTCCGGGAATACTACGAGACCTTCCGCCACCGGACGGCGCTCTCGTCGGATTTCGCCGCGGTGATGGGTCGCGTGGCCGGGACCGACCTCGAGTGGTACTTCCGCCAGGCCCTCACCCAGCCGGGCTACCCCAGGCTGGCCGTGACCTGGAAGCGGGACGGGCGGCGCCTGGTCCTCAAGATCCGGCAGACCCAGCCGGAAGCCTGGGGCACCTACCGGCTACCGGGACTCGCGCTGGACCTGGGCGGGCGGCGGATCCAGGCTGACGTGAGCGGTCCGGAGACCACCCTCGTGGTGAAGGACGTGAAGCGGGATCCGGAGCGGATCGTCGTGGATCCCGATGGCTGGTGGCTGCTGCAGGCGAGCGTGAGCCGTGAGCAGTAGGGAGGCGCGGTCCTCGCGATGACGGGGCTTCGGGCCGCGGCAGCGCTCGGGGCGGGACTTGCCGCCGCCTGCTCGGGTTCGATGTCTCCACTGGCCAATCGGCTCGCCATCGGCCGGGAGCCCTACGTGGTCTTCGTGGCCGACGTGCCGGACGGCGCGGGTGAGCTGTTCGCGGCCGCGGCGGCCGGAGGCTCCATCTGGCAGTTCACCTTCACCCGCCTCGACGAGCGCCTTCCCGCGCTTTCGCCCGACGGAGGCATGGTGGCCTTCGCGCGCGCGAGCGGCCGGCAAGACACGAGCCGGCTCAGCGTCTGGGTCATGAATCTCCTGAACGGCGCGGAACGGCGCCTGACACCCGAGGGCGGGCCGGTGCCCGACCGGCTCGCCTGGTCCCCGGACGGGGCCACCGTGTACCTCCGCACCGCGACCGGCGTGTTCGGCGTGCCGGCGCCGCCCCGCCGCGGCCCGCCGGTCCGGCTGACCGGAGGGGAGGCCCTTCGGGCCGATTCGGCCTTCATGGTGCTTCTCGGCGACCCGCCTCGCGGCCGCGCCGAGCCCTGCCGGGCCTCGCCGGGGCTCTGCGTGGTGACGGCAGGTGGCGGCGAGACCCTGCTGGCCGCGGGCGCGCGGGATCCGCTCCGCTGGGGGGCCGACTCGGTGGG
>JBBIMQ010000351.1:0-2924 GCA_037444345.1 Gemmatimonadota bacterium
CCGAGGAGGCAGCAGCCGGCCGGTCGAGCACCATGATCCAGTCGTGCTGGCGCTCGGTACCGAGCTGGAACTCCTGGGTGCCGGCGATCCGGAATCCGCACTTCCGGTAGAAGGCGATGGCGCGCGGATTCTCCTGCCAGACGCCGAGCCACACGGTCCGGGCGCCCCACTCGGCGGCCTGGTCGAGGGCAGCCGCCATGAGCCGTTGCGCGACGCCGCGGCCGTGCCAGGCCCGGACCACGTAGAACCGGCGGATCTCGACCACGGGTCCGGGGAGCTCGAGGTGGCGCGGGCCGCCGCCGACCAGCTGCGCGTAGCCCGCGGGCACTCCGCCGGATTCGGCGAGCAGGAACCGGCTGCCAGGTGCCGCCAGCTCGGTCGCGAGTCGCTCAGGCGAGAATGCCACGGCGACATACGCCTCCAGGTCTTCGGGCCGGTTGAAGGGCCCGAAGGCGTCGCGAAAGGTCGTCGCCCCGAGTGCGGCGAGGAGCGCCGCGTCCGCTCCGGTGGCCTGCCGGAGGGAGATCGCGGCCGGGCCACCCGGAAGGCTCATCGCCGGGGCCACCAGCCGAACCGGGCAAGGTCCACCCGGCCTGAGGGATCGAACCGCACCCCCTCGCCCTCGAGCAGCCACCGCTGGTAGCGCGCTGCATCCGAGGCGCCGGACAGGCTGATCGCCCCGCGGGCGTTGATTACCCGGTGCCAGGGGACGGCCGTGTCGTCCGGGAGCGCGTGCAGAGCGTAGCCCACCTGGCGCGCCTGCCCCGGGAGCCCCGCCCGGTGGGCCACCAACCCGTAGGTCGCCACCCGGCCACGCGGGATCCGTCGCACCACACGGTAGATCCGCTCGTAGGTCGCCGAGGCCATGCTACTTGGCCCGCCGGGCCGTGGCCAGCTGGCCGATGGCCATGGCTCCCACCCCGGTTCGATCCCTGGCCACCATGCGGCGATGATAGTCCATTTGACCCAGGTGGTACCCCAGATGCACGGCGAGATGAGCGAGGAAATCCCCGAGCCTGAGCCGGACCCCGGCCACCGCCGCGGGGTAATCCCGCTCCAGATCCGCCTCGGCGAGCCGCTCGAGGACTGCGCCGACGGAGCGCCGAACCTCGGCAACCCGTCGGATCACCTCTTCGCGGGAGAGTCCGCGGGCGCTGAACTCGGCTTCGCGGTCCCGGCGGTAGCCGGTCCCGCCGAGCACCGCGCCCACGAAATGTTCGAGGTTGCCGGCGAGATGCAAGGCGAGGTTTCCCCCGCTGTTGGGGAGGCCGTCGGGCAAGGCCCAGAGTGAGGCACTGTCGGGATAGGCCTCGAGCTCGCGCAGGAGAGTGCCGAGATCGCGGAGGATCAGGCCGCGCAGCTCGTGAAGCATGGATTCCCAAGCACGCGCCCGGGGTATTCGGCCTCCAGCGGGTTCAGGGGCTGAACGGAGGCGACACCGTTGATGCGGGGCTTCTGCCGGCCTTCGAAATTCACGAACGACAGGCTCGCCTGCGGGTTGCCCGGGCCACTGTCGCAGGTGAGACACCTGCCGCTCCCCATTGCAGCCGGGAAAGCCAAGCGTCTGGACCTCCACCAGCCAGCCGAAACCGGGGTTGCCGCCCTTGGAGAAGCAGGACGGCCGCTCTCCGGCGCCGGTTGTGCCGAGGCAGACCAAGTCCCGTGCTGCGAGCAAGGCCGGTCGCCGACGGGAGTCGGGGGGGGCTGGCGGCCCCGGTGCCGCGCTGCGAGGAAGGCCGCACCCTGAGAGGACCCCTCCGCACGGGCCCTGGCGAGCCCGCGCCGGTCGGCCGGCGGCACGGTGTCGAGCGCGTTCTGGAGCAAGGCACAGCCCCGGTGATGAAACGCGCTCACGGGTTCTCCTCGCGCCGGGCTCACAGGGTCAGGGCGACGTGCACCACGCCGCCCTGGACGCGCGTCTGCATCGGCAGGCCGCTGTGCTCGAAGACCTCGAGCATCTGCTTGTTGTCGGGGAGCACGTCCGCCTCGAACCGCGCAATGCCGAGGCGGCGAGCGATCGCCACCAGGTGGTGGAGCAGGGCAGTGGCGACCCCGTGACCCTGCCACCGGTCGGCCACCGTGAAGGCCACCTCGGCGCTGGGGGGCGCCTTACCTTGGGCGATCCGGATGAACCGCCCCACCCCGAGCGGCAACTCCTGACCTCCCTCCTCGCGAACGGCCAGGAGGCCTACGTGGTGCTCGAAGTCGAGTTCCGTGAGGTAGCGCAATTCCTCGTCGGTCAGGGTTTTCTTGGCCCCGAAGAACCGATGATAAATGGTGCTTTCCGACAGTCGCCGCAAGCCGAGCTGGAGAATCCACTTGTCATCCGGCCGGATCGCGCGGACCAGGATCGGGGTGCCGTCACGGAGCTCCGCCGCGGCGCGATAGCTGGCCAGCGATCTGGCAGGTGTGTCGGACATGGGCAATATATCGCTCGCGGCGCCGGGGTTCCGCAACGGGGCCCGGATGGAGGGCGAGGGCCGCCTCGGCCTCGCCGGCACTGCCCGCCGGTGGCGCCAGCTGCGGCCGCCGCTCGGGAGGCTCCCCGCGGGGTGACCAGAGGCTCGTGAGGCGGGTGCGCCTCCCTGGCTCAGCCTGTCTTGAGGCGGGCCGCGTAGCGCGCGCGCAGCTTTGCAATCTTGGGAGCGATGAACGCGGCGCAGTAGGCCCGGTGCGGGTTCCGCCGGTAGTACTGCTGATGGTAGGGTTCCGCCGGGTAGAACTCCGCGAGGGGCTCGACGGCGGTCACGATCGGTGCGGGGAAGGCGCCGGTCGCTTCCAGCTCCGCAATCACCTGGCGGGCCGTCCGTTCCTGGTCCGCGTCGTGCGGAAAGATCGCGGAGCGATATTGGGTGCCCACGTCGGGCCCCTGGCGGTTCAGGGTGGTAGGGTCGTGGAACGCGAAAAAGATCTCCAGCAGCTCG
>JBBIMQ010000352.1:0-2908 GCA_037444345.1 Gemmatimonadota bacterium
CCGCCGCCCTTGCCGCCGCTCACCGCGGCCAGCCGGTTGACCAGGTCCCCCGCCTTGCGGCCGGCTTTCACCAGGTCGTCGGTGAGGGCCACATGGATGGCGCCCCGCCCCACCGGCGAGAACATGACGAGCAACGCATTCCGCCGCGCCGCCCGGAACCGGTCGGCGAGCTCGGCCACCTGGTCCCGATCCTCCAGGTCCGTGTCGGCCAGCGTGACATGCACCCCGCCGATCTCCACCGTGGCTCCGCGGGGCTCCTCGCTCCCGCCCGAGCGGCGCAACTGGGCCATGCGGTCGGCCAGGCGTTCCTTCTCTTCCAGGAGCTGGTCCAGCTTGCGGAGCACGTGGTCCGGCTGCGCCTTGAGCCGCTCGGCGATCTCGAGGAGCCGCGCCTCGTCCCGCTCCACGCTGGCGTACGCTTCCGGCCCCGTGATCGCCTCCACCCGCCGGACCCCGGCCGCCACCCCCCCCTGCCCCACCAGCCGGAACAGACCCACCTGGCCGGTGCTCCGGACATGCGTGCCGCCGCACAGCTCCAGCGACGGGCCCATCTGCACCACCCGCACCCGGTCGCCATACTTGTCCTGGAAGAAGGCCATCGCCCCCAGCGCGAGGGCCTCCCGGAGCGGCATCTCGCGGGTCTCGACCGTCCAGTTCTCCAGGATCTGGTCGTACACCTCCCGCTCGATATCGGCCAGCACGTCCGGGGGAATGGGGCCGTGGTGCGAGAAATCGAACCGGAGCCGGGTCGCCTCGACCAGCGACCCCTGCTGCCGGACGTGGGGGCCGAGGCGCTGCCGCAGCGCCCAGTGGAGGAGATGGGTGGCACTGTGATTGCGCTCGATGTCCCGCCGGCGCCGCCGATCCACCGCCGCATGCACCAGGCCCGGCGCGAACTCTCCGGTCACCCGGCCCGCGATCACCTGGCCGATCGGGTCCTTGCGGACACTGTCCACCACGAGCGACCAGCCCTCCCCCGTCACCACGCCGGTATCGCTCACCTGGCCGCCGGCTTCGGCGTAGAAGGGGTTGTCGCGCAGGACCAGCTCCAGCCGGTCTCCCGCCCGGCGCCAGGCCAGCACATCGGTTTCGGCTTCCGTGGCCTGATAGCCGACGAACCGCGCCCGGTCGTCGGCGACCACTTGCCACTCGGCTTCCTCCTCCCCCTCGCCCGGCGCGGCCGCCCGATGGCCCCGGCTCCGCGCCCCGCGCGACCGCGCCCGTTGCTCCTCGAGCGCGCGCTCGAAGCCGTCCGTGTCCACGGTGAGGCCGCGCTCCGCCGCGATGAGCTGGGTGAGGTCGAGCGGGAACCCGTAGGTGTCGTAGAGCCGGAACGCGTCGGCGCCGGAGATCTCCCGGGCCCCGGAGGCGACGATCTCCTCGAGCCGCGCGAGCCCGCCCTCGATGGTCTCGAGGAAGCGCTCTTCCTCCTGCCGGGTCACGTCATGAATGAACGAGGCCTTGGCCACCAGCTCGGGATAGATCGGCCCCATCTCCCGCACCACCACCTCGCTGAGCGGGGCCAGGGTGGGCTCCTTCCGCCCCAGAAGCCAGGCATGCCGCACCGCGCGCCGGAGAATCCGCCGGAGGACGTAGCCCCGCCCCTCGTTCGAGGGATAGCACCCGTCGGCGAGAAGGAAACTCACCGCCCGCACATGGTCGGCCAGCACCCGGTAGGAGGCGCCTCCCGGCCCCCGGTCATATGGCCTGCCTACCAGCTCGGCCACGCGATCGAGCAGCGGCAGAAAGAGGTCCGTGTGGAAGTTGCTGTCCGCGCCTTGCAGGACCGCAGCCATCCGTTCCAGCCCCGCCCCCGTGTCCACCGAGGGTTTGGGAAGCGGCGTGAGCGTCCCGTCGGCGGCGCGGTCGTACTGCATGAAGACCAGGTTCCAGATCTCGAGCAGCTCTCCCGACTCCGCCAGTCGCTCGAATTCCTCCTGCGACAGCACCTCGGCCTGCCGCTCCGCGGGCCGGCCCCCCGGCCTGAGGTCCACGTAGATCTCGGTGCAGGGCCCGCAGGGCCCGGTCTCGCCCATCTGCCAGAAGTTGTCCTTGTCGCCGAGCCCGTAGATCCGGTGGTCGGGAAGGGCGGCGATCTCCCGCCAGAGCCCCCGCGCCTCGGTGTCGGTGTGATGGACCGTGACCCGGAGCCGCCAGGGTTCGAGCCCGAGGTAGCGCGGCCCGGTCACGAATTCCCAGGCGAACGCGATCGCCTCGCGCTTGAAATAGTCGCCGAAGGAAAAGTTGCCCAGCATCTCGAAGAAGGTGTGATGCCGGGTGGTGTGGCCCACCTGTTCCAGGTCGTTGTGCTTGCCGCCTGCCCGCACGCACTTCTGGCAGGTCGTGGCTCGGACATAATCCCGCGTCTCCTGGCCCAGGAAGGTGCGTTTGAACTGGACCATGCCCGCGTTGGTGAAGAGCAGGGTCGGGTCGTCGGCGGGAACCAGCGACGAAGAAGGCACCTCGCGGTGCCCCTGGCTGACGAAATAATCGAGGAACAGTCGGCGGATCGCTGCGGCCTTCATAGGACCGGGAATATACCGGCCCGCCGAACGGGGAGCCAAACGGGGGGGGAACGCGAGGGCACGGCCCCTGGAGAGGGCAGCAGCGCGGCGCACGCCGTCAGGCTCCGCAGCCTGCCGCGCGCTGGCCGCCGCGAGCGCTAGCGCCCGCCGGCGACGATCTGCCGGGCCATCTTGCTCACCTCTGGCCCGCTCCAGCCGCGGCGGGCGAGGTAGGCGAGGAGACGCCGGAGCTTCACGGGCCTCGGGAGGTCACCCAGCTCGGCGGCCCGCCGGCGGGCAAGCCGGAGGGCCAGCCCGCCGACATCGCAGCCGGCCGGCCAGGCAAGGGCGATGGCGCGCTCGATCACCTCGCGATCCAGCCCCAGCGCCACGAGGTCGCGCCG
>JBBIMQ010000353.1:0-2898 GCA_037444345.1 Gemmatimonadota bacterium
GGGCCCATGCGGGCGCAGGAGCCCAGGGCGAGGGCCGCGGCGAGGAGGGCGCCGCTCAGCCGCACCCGAGGCGGCTCCGTCGCTCGAGCAGGGTGCGCCGCTGATCCTCCAGGGCGGCGAGCTTCTCCCGCTCGCGCTCCACCACGGCCGCGGGCGCGCGGGAGACGAAGTGCTCGTTGGCGAGCTTCGCCTGCTGGCCGCGGATGTTCCGCTCGATCCGTTCCAGTTCGGCGCCCAGGCGGCCGCATTCCCGGCCCAGATCGAGCACCTCGCCCAGCGGGACGAACACCGCCGTGCCGTCCGGCAAGACCGCGTTGGCCCCCGCGCCCGCCGGGGCTCCGTCCAGGCGGAGCTCCGAGAGCTTGGCCAGCCGTTCGATGGTGCCGCGCTCGGCCGCGAAGGCCCGGCGGGCGTCCTCCGACAGATCGCTGAACAGGGCCCGGACGCGAGCCCCCGGCTCCACCCCGTATTCGGCCCGGATCTGCCGCACCGCCGTCACCGCGGCCTGGACCAGGGCGAACTCCCGTTCCGCGGCGTCGTCCGGTGCGCGGCGATCGGGCCGGGGCCAGGCGGAGAGCATGATCGTGGCCTCGGGGTCGCGGCCCGGGTACCGCCGCCACAGCGCCTCGGTGATGAACGGCATGATGGGATGCAGCACCTGGAGCGCCACCTCGAAGACCCGGGCCACCACCGCGCGGGCCACGTCGCCTCCGGGCTGGGTGCCGTAGAGCCGGGGCTTGATCTGCTCCAGGTACCAGTCGGCGAGATCGCTCCAGATGAAGTGATAGGCGGCGAGGGCCGCCTCGTTGAGCCGGAACTTCTCGTAGCAGGTCGTCGCCTCCCGCACCATGCGGTCGCACCGGGCGATGATCCACCGGTCCGCGAGGGTGAGTTCCTCCCGGCGCACCGCGTCGGGGTGAGGGCCGGCCAGGGGGCGGATCGCCCGGCCCGCGCCACCGCGGCCGTCCGGCCCGGTCAAGGCCCCGAGCACCAGGCGGCCCACGTTCCAGAGCTTGTTGGCGAAGTTCCGCCCCGGGGCGAACGAGGTCTCCAGGTCGTTCGGGTCGAGGATCAGGTCGGTGCCCACGCCCAGGCCCGCGATCACGGTGTAGCGCAGGGCGTCGGCGCCGTACTTCTCCACCACCTCGAGCGGGTCAATGCCGTTGCCCAGCGACTTGGACATCTTGCGGTGCTGCGTGTCGCGGACGGTGCCGTGGAGGTAGACGGTGTGGAAGGGGATGTCCCCCATCACCTCGCAGCCGGCCATCACCATGCGCGCCACCCAGAAGAAGAGGATCTCGGGGGCGGTGACCAGCACCGAGCCCGGGTAATACGCCGTGAGGTCGGCGGTCTCCTCCGGCCAGCCGAGGCTGGAAAATGGCACCAGCCAGGAGGAGAACCAGGTATCGAGCACGTCGGGGTCCTGCCGGACCGGGCCGCGGCAGGCGGGGCAGGCGGCGAGGTCGGTGCGGCTGGCGTGGCGGGTCCCGCAGGCGTCGCAGTACCAGACCGGAATCCGGTGCCCCCACCAGAGCTGCCGGGAGATGCACCAGTCCCGGATGTGCTCCAGCCAATGGGCGTACTCCTCGCCGCGCCGCTCGGGGATGAAGCGGAGCCGGCCGTCGCGATAGGCGGCCAGGGCGGGCGCGGCCAGCGGCGCCATCTTGACGAACCACTGGTCGGACAGCCGGGGCTCGACGATCGTCTCGCACCGGTAGCAGCGGCCCACGGCGTGGCGGTGGGGTTCGACGCCGGCGAGCAGGCCCCGCGCCTCGAGCGCCTCCACCACCCGGCGCCGGGCCTCGAACCGGTCGAGGCCGCGGAACGGCTCCGGGGCCGCGTCGCTCATCCGGGCCTCGTCGGTCATCACCTCGAGCGCGGGGAGCCCGTGGCGCCCGGCGATCTCGAAGTCGAGCGGGTCGTGCGCCGGGGTCACCTTGACCGCGCCGGTCCCGAACTGGGGGTCCACCGCCGCGTCGGCCACGACGGGAATCTCCCGCTCGGCCAGCGGGAGCCGGACTGAGCGGCCTACCAGATCCCGATAGCGCGGGTCGTCCGGGTGGACGGCCACGGCGGTGTCGCCCAGCATCGTCTCGGGCCGGGTGGTGGCCACCACCACCTCGCCGCCGCCCGCCAGCGGGTAGCGGATCCGCCACAGCCGCCCCTCGGTCTCCTCCTTGTCGGCTTCCTCGTTGGAGAGCGCCGTGAGGCAGCGGGGGCACCAGTTGATGATGTACTTGCCACGGTAGATGAGTCCCTTGTCGTAGAGCCTGACGAACACCTCGCGCACCGCACGGGAACGCTCCTCGTCCAGTGTGAAGTAGGTGCGGGACCAGTCGGCGCTCGCGCCCAGGGCGCGGAGTTGCCGGAGGATCGTGTCGCCGGTCTCCCGCACGTAGGCCCAGACCCGCGCCACGAACGCCTCGCGGCCCAGCTCGAAGCGGGTCTTCCCCTCGCGCGCCAGCAGCCGCTCGACCACGTTCTGGGTCGCGATCCCGGCGTGGTCGGTGCCCGGGACCCAGAGCGCGGGCCGCCCCCGCATCCGTTCGAACCGGATGAGCACGTCCTGCACCGTGTTGTTGAGGCCGTGACCCATGTGGAGCACCGCGGTCACGTTGGGGGGGGGCATCATGATGACATAGGGGCGGGCCGCACTGGCTGACCGGCTGGCGGGCCGGAAGCACCCCCGGCGCTCCCAGAACCGGTACAGCTCCTCCTCGATCGGTCGCGGATCGTACTGGGGTGCTAGGTCGTGGCTCATGCGGTCTGGTCGCTGGCGGCCGGCTGGGTGAGCCCGGCGTCGTCCTCTCCCTGCACCAGGAGCCCGTTGATCAGGGTCTCGACCCCTGGCACGGCGGCGGCGATCCGGCTCGCCCGGGCCCGAAGGGCGCGGCTCGC
>JBBIMQ010000354.1:0-2897 GCA_037444345.1 Gemmatimonadota bacterium
CTACGGCTGCATCGAGGCCTACGCCTCGGGTCCCAACATCGCGCTCCGGGCCGTGGAGGCCATCGAGAGCGGCGCCGCCTCCAGTCTCCCGAGCTACGTGGGCGGCGACCTCTCCCGCCTCACCGCGCAGACCGTCTACCAGGCGGCCCGCGACGGCGACGAACTCGCCACCGAGGTCGTCCGCGACACGGCCAAGTATCTGGGGGCCGCCGTGGCCAGTCTGATCAACATCTTCAATCCCGAGGCGATCGTGATCTCGGGGGGGGTGACCCTGGCGGGTGACAGCCTGTTCGAGCCGCTCCGCCGGGAGGTGAGCCGGCGCGCCTTCAAGCCGGCGGTCCAGGCCTGCCGCATCCTGCCGGGCGCGCTCACCGGGGTGGCCGGCGTCTACGGCGCGGCGCGGGCCTTCCAGGAACAGGTGGAGCAGGGCATCGTCCGGCTGTGAGGGATCGCCGGGGCCGCCCTCGCACCGGCCCCGGCGCCCCGGCTAACTTACCCGCCCGGCCTGAGCCTCCATGAAACGCGTCGGCATTCTCGGCTCCCTGGTGTGGGACGTCATCTACGGGCGCGATCCCGCCGCGCCGCCCACCGAGGAGTGGGGCGGCATCGCCTACGGTCTGGGCGCGCTCGACGCCGCTCTGCCTGACGACTGGGAGATCGTCCCCCTCATCAAGGTGGGGCGAGACCTGCGCGACCGCGCCGCCGAGCTGCTCCGATCCCTGCGGCATCTGGTCCCGGGCGGCCGCTGCGTCGAGGTGCCGGTCCCCAACAACCGGGTGACCCTGCGCTACCGCTCGGACGAGCGCCGCTGCGAGCGGATGTCCGGCGGCGTCCCCGGCTGGACCTGGGCCGAGCTCGGCCCCATGGTGCGCGACCTGGACGCGCTCTACATCAACTTCATCTCCGGCTTCGAGCTGGAGCTGGGGACCGCGCAGGCGCTGCGCCGGGGCTTCGGCGGACCGATCTATGCCGATCTCCACAGCCTGTTCCTGGCCATGCCGCAGGACGGCTTGCGGCGGCTCCAGCCTCTCTCCCGGCCCGCGGCCTGGTTCCGGTGCTTCGATCTGATCCAGCTGAACGAGGACGAGATGCGCCAGCTCTCGGACGACCCGCTTGCCGCGGCCGCGCTGGCGCTGGGAGCCGGGGTGAAGCTCCTGGTCGTGACGCTGGGCCGGCGGGGCGCTGCCTACTTCGCCGCCCCGGGGTTCGACCGGCTGGTGCTCGATTCACCGGGAGGGGCTCGCGGGGAGCGGGACCATCGGGCCGTCGCCGCGCCCCCGGCCCTCACGGCCCCCACCGCCCTGATCCCGGCGCCCGAGGTCTCCGCGCTCGACCCGACCGGCTGCGGCGACGTCTTCGGGGCTACACTCCTGAGCGGGCTCTTGGCCGGGCTTCCGGTGGAGGAGGCCATCGCGCAGGCCAATCGCTTCGCGGCCCGGAACGCGGAGCTGCGGGGCGCCGGGAACCTCGCCCGGCTGCTCCGGGGGGGCCTCGTCCCCGCCGGCACGGCGGGCGGGAGCGGGAGCGGCGCGTGAGCCGGGTGGTCGAGGTCCCGGCCTCCTTCGACGACCGGAGCTTCGAGCCGTTCGCCCAGTCGCTCGCCCAGGGACCGCTCGGCGACCGCATCGTCTTCGACGCCCGCGGGGTCCAGTGGGCCTCGCCGTTCGGCCTCTGCGCCCTGCTCACCGCCGCGCAGGCCATCGCCCAGGCGGGGGGACCCCGGCCCGCCTTCACCCTCCCCCAGTCGGACGAGGTGCGCCGCTACTGGGCCCGCACCGGCTTCTGGGGACACGCGGCCGAGCTGTTCGAGATCCACGGCCGCATTCCCCGAACCAGGCCCGAGGAGCACTCCGACGTCCTGCTGGAGGTGACCCCGGTCCGGGCCTCGGAGGACGTCCACAGCGTGGTCGGCCGGATCCAGACCGGTGCCGCCCGGATCATCCATGGCGAGCTCGGCCTGGAGGCCAAGGCCACCATGGGGTTCGCCATGGCGCTCTCGGAGGCATGCCAGAATATTGTGGAGCACGCCGGGACCAGCGGCTGGGTGGCCGTGCACGCCTACACCTGGAGGAGACGCCTGGGACGCCGGGTGGTCGTGATCGCGGTCACCGACGCGGGCATCGGGTTTCGCCGCTCGCTGGAGGCTACCCAGGCGCGGCGGTTCGGGGAGCGCTGGGGCGACGCCGCGGCACTCGAGGCCGCGGTGATTCAGAACGTGAGCCGTTTCCGCGACCCGGGCCGGGGCCAGGGCCTCGCGGGGATCAAACGCTATCTCACGCGCTGGAGCGGCAAGCTGACCATCCGGAGCGGCACGGCCCGCATCGCCATCGTCCCCCCGTGGGACGACGACCTGCCGCTCACCGACCACCTGGCGCCGTTCCCTGGCGCCCAGGTGCAGATCGTGTTGCCTGCTCAGGAGGAACGCAACGGATGATGACCCAGACCATCCGGCTGGACCGAGTGCTCCGCGAGACGGTGCGGACCGGCTATCGTGACCTGGTCACCCGCCGCACCGGGGAGGCGGTGCGCACCAGCATCGTGCGGGCGCTGAGCGACCAGGGTTCGGTCACGGCCTACCTCGATTTCTCCGAGGTCGGCCTCGTGGACTGGAGCTGCGCCGACGAGGTGGTGGCCAAGCTCCTGCTCGGTCCTCCCCGCGAGGTCTGCGTCGTGCTCCAGGGCCTGCGGGAGGAACAGATCGAGGCCATCGAGCACGTGCTGGAGCATCACGCCATCGCCGCGGTGGCCCAGGACCGCCGGGGCGGCCCGCCCCGCGTCCTGGGCCGGGTCCATCCCGACCTGGTGGCGGCCTTTCTCCACCTGCACGGCCACGGCCCGCTGACGGCGGAGGCGCTGGCCGCGGCCCTCGGGTGGACCGCAGCCCAGGCCGCGGCCGC
>JBBIMQ010000355.1:0-521 GCA_037444345.1 Gemmatimonadota bacterium
GAAGAACGGCTCGGGCAGGCGATACGTCTGGCCGGCCGCCGTCACCTGGTGCTCCTGCATAGCCTGGAGCAGCGCCGCCTGGGTCTTCGGCGGCGTCCGGTTGATCTCGTCCGCCAGAACGACGTTCGCGAAGATGGGCCCGGGGACGAACCGGAAGGCGCGCTTGCCCGTGGTCAGGTCCTCCTCGAGGATCTCGGTGCCGGTGATGTCGCCAGGCATGAGGTCCGGGGTGAACTGGACCCGGTTGAAGGAGAGATCGAGCGCCTCGGAGACCGTGGAAACCATCAAGGTCTTGGCGAGTCCGGGGACCCCGATCAGAAGCGCGTGACCGCCCGCCAGGATGGCGGTGAGAATGCCCTCGACCACCTCGTGCTGGCCCACGATGCGCCGGGCAACCTGAGCTCGGAGCCGGTCCGCGGCCTGGGCCAGGCGCTCGAGCTGCTGGACGTCGGAGGAGAGGGCTGTGGAGGTCATGGTCGGGGTGGTGATGAGGGCGCGGCTCGGTGTCGGGTTCGATCCCT
>JBBIMQ010000355.1:570-2894 GCA_037444345.1 Gemmatimonadota bacterium
GACGCCGCGTTCATGCGACAGGCGCTGCAACTGGCCCGGCGCGGCCTGGGCCGCGCCTCGAGCCCGGGGCCCGCCGCTAGCGGGGCCTCGACTTTCCTCGCCCGGCCCCCCGGTCCTGGAGTTTGCGAAATTTTTCACAAGCCACTAGGTTCCACCCCGGCCGTATGACGGCAAAAGAGCCCTTTGGGCGCCAGCTTGGGGCGGGCTACCGGTACGTCTCGCTCGGCATCACCTTCGGCGTGGCCATCGCGGTTTTCATGGGCGCCGGTCTGGTGGCGGACCGATGGCTCGGGGTGACCCCATTGTTCACGATTCTGGGGACCCTGGTCGGCGCCGGCCTCAGCTTCTACTGGCTCTACCAGAAGCTTCGCCAGGACGAGGCGGCCTACCGGGCGGAGCATGACGGCTCCAAAGGTCCCCGGCGATGAGGCTCGTTGTCACCGGCCTGGCGCTCTCGGTCCTGGTAACAGGGACCCTGTGGCTCCTGTGGGGCCGGCAAGCGGTTCGGGGGAGCGCGGTCTTCGGGCTCGTGGCCACCCTGATCCAGCTCGGTGCCACCGAAATTCTCAGGCGGGCTCGGGGCAGCGATACCGCAGGGTTTTTCCGGGCGGTCGGCCGAGGCATGATGCTGCGGCTGGGCGGCGTGGTGCTGATGGGAGTCGCCGTGCTCTGGGATCGGACGCTCTTCGCTCCGCTTCCCACCGCGATCGGGTTTCTGGGAGTCTTGATTCCCCTCCTCTTGCTGGAGGTGCGCTTCCTTCGATGATGGTCGCTCAGGAACGCCTGGACGTGGGCGAGCTGGTGTTTCATCACACCGCCGACGCCTACTCGATCGGCATCGAACCCTTCTGGAGTCTGCACTGGCCCCCCGACCTCTGGGTGGTTCACCTGGGCGGCGTGGCGGTCAACTTGACTCCGACCAAGCACGTGGTCTTCATGCTGATCGCGGCGGCGCTGGTTTTCCTCACCATGCGGCTCGCCGGCCGCGCGCTGGAACGGCAGCGGGCGGGGGAGCGGGCGCCGAAGGGGCTGGCCAATGCGATCGAGGGGCTCGTCCTCTGGGTCCGGAACGACATCGCGATGGCCAACATCGGGGAGAACGGGGCCAGGTTCGCGCCGCTCGTCCTCTCGCTCTTCTTCTTCATCCTGTACTGCAACCTCCTGGGCCTGGTGCCGCACGGGTCCACCCCGACCGGTAACCTCGCGGTCACGGGCGCCCTCGCCCTGCTGGTCTTCCTCACGGTCGAGATCGGGGGACTCATCCGGCTCGGGCCGAGGGGGTATCTGAGCACGGTCTTTCCCCATTTTCCGGGTCTCCACGGTCCGGGCGCGGTGGCCCTCTCGATCGCGATGGCGCCGATCGAGATCCTGAGCAAGCTGGTGAAGCCGTTCGCGCTCGCGGTCCGGTTGTTCGGCAACATGACCGCGGGGCACTTCGTGATCCTCTCGCTCTTCGGGATCGTGTTTCTTTTCGGCCACCTGGGCCCCGTGAGCTGGGGGATCGGGGTGGCGACGGCGGCGATCGTGGTCGGGGTGATGGTGCTGGAGCTGATCGTGGCCGTGCTCCAGGCCTACGTATTTGCGCTGCTCAGCGCGGTGTTCATCGGGCTGATGCAGCACGAACACTGAGAACGCTGGGGCCCGCCGCCGACTTGTTACCGCCTGGGTGGCGTGCGCCGGCGGGCGCACGCTGCGCCGCCGGTCCAGCGATCCGGGAACACGCTGGTGACGGGTGGAGTGCAGGGAAGGCCACCTGTCACGAGCTGTTCTTGCAGGAGGGCGGTTCGCCGCCCAGTCTGGGTTATGGAGTCGAGCCGGAGCGCGGCCGGCGTCGGTTGCGGCCCGGCGAGCGGGGCCTCAGGCGTCCGTGAGGCTCCGTCGGTAGTCCGCCGTCCGGCGGATGAAACCCGCTGCCTTCGGGCGAGGGCGGGTCACGGCGACGGCACCGGGCCGGGAGACCTGGTGGCCGGCCGGCGGGCGCAGCGCGACGAGCAATCTCCCGCGGTCATTCGAGGAGCTGGACATGCTGAACATGCTGGCGCTGTTGCAGGAGGCCGTGGCGCAGGTCCCCAATTACGGGCGGCTGGGCGCGGGCATCGGGATCGGGCTTGCGATCATCGGCGCGGGTCTCGGCCTGGGCCGGATCGGCGGCCAGGTGGCCGAGGGGATCGCCCGGCAACCGGAGGCGGGAGGGGACATCCGGGGCGCGGGGCTACTGATCGCGGTGCTGCTCGAGGGCGCGACGATCATCGCGCTGGTGTTCGCCCTGCTGTTCCTCTTCATCTCGTAGGCGGTCGCCATGTTGCTCGCTCCACTGGTCCAGG
>JBBIMQ010000356.1:0-866 GCA_037444345.1 Gemmatimonadota bacterium
CCCCATCTTGGACATGATCTTGAGCAGCCCTTTCTCGGCCGCGCTCCGGTAACGCCGACGCGCTTCCTCCGGGCCCGGACGCGGCTCGGCCGCGGTCCCGCTCCGCCGCTCCCGCCGCCGCGCCCCGGCCGGGTCTGCGGCGACCTCGCCGTCCGGCTCCGCCTCCGAGGCGAATTGGGCGCTCACGCTCTGCAGCGCCAGCCACGGATAGACCACCTCGGCGCCGTAGCCGATCAGCGCCGCGAAGTGGTGGATATCCCAGGCGTCGCCCACCTCGGCGATGAGGCCCAGCCGGAGCCGGAGCCCGGTGTCCAGCAGATGGCGCCGCACCGCCCCGACGGCTAGGAGCATCGGGATCGGGGCGTGGCCCGCGTCGGCCGCCCGGTCGCTCAACACCAGCAGTCGGGCGCCGTTTCGAGCCGCATCTTCCGCCGCCTGACACAGCCGGTCGAGGGCTGGCCGCAGCCCCTCGGCTCCTTCCCGCACCGGCCAGAGCGCGTGCAGGGTGACGCAGGAGAACCCCGGGACGTTCCGGAGCGCCGCCATCTCCTCGTCCAGCAGGATCGGATGATCCACCCGGAGCACGCGAGCATGGGCCGGACTCTCGGTGAGGAACGAACCGTGCTTGCCCAGATGAACCCGGAGGGACATCACCACCGACTCGCGCAGCGGATCGATCGGCGGATTGGTCACCTGGGCGAATCGCTGCCGGAAGTAGGTGTAGAGGCTCTGGGGGAGCGAGGAGAGCGGGGGGATCGGCGTGTCGTCGCCCATGCTCCAGACCGGATCCTGCCCGGCCCCCCCCATGGCTTCCAGCACCACGCGGAGCTCCTCGAGCCCGTATCCGAACCCCACCTGACTCCGGG
>JBBIMQ010000356.1:876-2618 GCA_037444345.1 Gemmatimonadota bacterium
TCGGCCGCGGGGGCCGGGGCCCGCCTGCCGGGGCGGGCCAGGTCGGCGGGGGGGAGCGGCGCGTAGCGGAACGTCGGGTCAGGTTCCAGCACCCGCATGTTGTCCCGGCACCACTGCCCGTAGGGCTGCCGAGCGGCCACCTCGCGCTTGACATCGAGGTTCCGGAGCACGCGCCGGCGGCCCAGATCTACCGCGATGAACTCGCAGGGCCCGAGCTTCCCGCTCTCGATCACCTCCCGCGGATCAAGGTCCACCAGCCCGACCTCGGAGCCGGCCACGACCAGCTGGTCCCGGGTGATCAGGTAGCGGCACGGGCGGAGGCCGTTCCGGTCGGTCGCGGCCCCGGCGATCACGCCGTCCGAGAACGCGAGAGCAGCGGGGCCGTCCCAGGGCTCCACGATCTGCGCGTGGAAGCGATAGAAGTCCCGGATGGCCGGCTCCACGTCGGGATAGCGTTCCCAGGCCTGGGGCACCAGCATCATGATCGTGTGGAGTGGATCCCGGCCGGACCGCACCAGCAGTTCCATGGTGTTGTCGAAGCCGCAGGAATCGCTGCCGCCTTCCCAGATCACCGGCTTGAGCCGCTCCACGTCCGCTCCCCAGAGCGGGCTTGCCAGCTCCGCCTCGCGCGCCGCCATGGCGTTGCGGTTGCCCCAGAGCGTGTTGATCTCCCCGTTATGGGCGATCATGCGGAACGGCTGCGCGAGGGGCCAGCTCGGCAGGGTGTTGGTCGAATAGCGCTGGTGGAAGACCGCCAGCGCGCTCTCGTACTCCGGGTAGCGCAGGTCCGGGTAGAACGCCGGAAGCTGGGTGCCGGTCAGCAACGCCTTGTAGACGATGGTGCGGCACGACAGCGAGCAGACGAAGAACTCGGTGAAGCCGGCGGCTTGCGCCTCCCGTTCCATGTCGCGCCGGGCGAGGTACAGGGCTCGCTCCCAGGCCTCGTCGTCCTGGACCGTGACTGGCCGCCCGACGAAGACCTGGCGGATCGCCGGGCAGGTGGCGCGGGCCAGCGGTCCCAGCGCCGCCGGGTCGGTGGGCACCTCGCGCCAGCCGAGGCAGGGGAAGCCGTTCCGCTCGAGGATCCGCTCGACCAGCGCCGTGGCGCGGACCAGGGCCTCGTGCTGGGCGGGCAGGAACAGCACGCCCACGGCAAACGGGTGGCCGGGCTGGAGCCGAAGCCCCAGGCGGTAGGACTCGCGGTGAAACAGCCGGAGCGGGATCTGGGTCAGGATCCCCGCCCCGTCGCCCGAGTTGTCGGTCGAGGCCGCGCCGCGGTGGGCCACCCGGGCGACTGCCTGGAGGGCCAGACGGACGATCTCGTGCGAACGCTCCCCGCTGGCGCGAGCGACGAACCCCACGCCGCAGGCGTCGTGTTCCCGCAGGGACTCGGGTCCGGCCACGCGCCGGTGGCGCGGGGGCAGGGTCGGGCCGGGGGAGAGCGGCATGGCAACTCCTTGCGTGGTCGGCATGAAAAAGCCCGCTCCATCGGGAGCGGGCCGGGACCGTGGCTCAGCGGACTGCGCGCTTCACCGGGCCGGGCCGCTCCCTCGGAGCGGATCGGTGATAATGGCGACGGCAAGGAGCAGTCGGGCAGTAGAGCGCATGGGCGAATAAATATACGGGGGGATGAGATCGGTCAAGCGGCGGGGCGGCACGCCCTGGCGATCGAACGGCCGTTCGGAGAGCGAGACCCGCTCGGCCTTGACTTTGGCGCAGGAGCCAGGTATCGTGGGCGCTCC
>JBBIMQ010000356.1:2628-2884 GCA_037444345.1 Gemmatimonadota bacterium
AAACTTGTAGGCCGGCAAGGGTTCACCCAGGACCGTCATGCTCTCGCTGTCGCTCCTGCTCGTCATTCTCCTGGTGCTCGGGCTCATCCTCCTGCGGGAGAGCACCGGGGAACGCGGCGTGCACGGGCAAACGGGATAACCCAGTCGGACTCGCACTCAGCCCTCGCCGCGGACCCCTCGCCGGTCCGCGGTTTTCGTTTGTGCCACAGGAGGAAGCGGAAGGCCCGGTATGGTGAAGGACGTGCTCATCTTCGAT
>JBBIMQ010000357.1:0-2881 GCA_037444345.1 Gemmatimonadota bacterium
GCGCGGCCTCGCCGAACCCCGGGCGATACGCCGCCCACGACGCCAAGGAGGCGAAGGTGCTCGACGCCGCCTACCTGTTCGAGAGGCCACGATGAGGTCCCTGGGGCGGGGACCGCGGGCACGGGCCGGCGGAGGCGGCGTGGGGGGCGGAGCCGGCCAGATTTACGCGGGGAACGGGCGACCGGGACCGATCCGGCGCGCCCGGTTCTCCGTCCTGTCCATCGTCGCCGCCCTTGCCCTTCCTTCCCTGGCGCCCGCCCAGGATCTGCCCAGGGGCTCCGGCTGGAAGGACAGCTTCTACCCGGCCTTCACCTCCATCTCCAACGACGCCCCGCTCTTCATCGTTCACTACGAGCAGCGGAACGGGCTCACGTTCTACGACCGGGCGCCGTACAGCGGCCAGTTCGCGCTGGACCTGGGGGCCAACACGGCCGGCAGCCGGATGGCCCGCGCCAGCTTCAAGGCCCCCCTCCTCTGGAAGGATTGGCGAGTGGCGGCTTCGCTCGGCGCCGTGCGTCAGGTCCGGTTCGGCTACTACGGGCTGGGAAACGATACCGACTTCGACGACGATCTGGTCACCAAGTCGCAGCCGTTCTACTATCGGGCCCGCCGGGCGCGGTATCTCGGCACCGCCGAGGTGTCGCACCGGCTTCTCGGGCCGCTCTGGGCGGCCGCGGGCCTGGCGCTCGAGCACAGCAACCTGAGCGATCTGCCCCGCCCGTCGGTCTTCCGGATCGAGCAGGGCACCGCCGATGTCACCGACACGGATTTCCGCGGCAAGCTCACCCTGGTGCTCGACGCCCGCGACAACGAGTTCAACACGCAGAAGGGCCTCTTTGCCGAGGCCTCCGTCGTCCGGGGCAGCGGCGGGGACGGCTACACCCGGTTCACGGGGGCGGTGCGCGGCTACTATCCGGTTCGCGAGGGCACCGTGCTCGCGGCGCGACTCCTGGGTTCCGGTCTCACCGGAGACCCGGCGCTCAATACCCGATTCGAGGTTCCGCTCTGGGAAAACGAGCTTCCCGTGCTCGGCGGCACCGCCTCGCACCGCGGGCTCGATTTCGAGCGGTACGCCGGCCAGGATGTCCTGCTCGCGAGCCTCGAGGTCCGCCACGACCTGCTCAACCTCAATGTGTTCGGCGCTCTCACGCTCTTCGGCTTCGTGGACGCGGGCCGGGTGTTCGAGCAGACGCCCTTCCGTCTTACCACCGACGACCTCAAGGTCGGCTACGGTGGCGGGCTTGCGATCCGGCTCCTCAGCTTCACCATCTGGACTTTCAACTTCGGCGGCGGGCCGGACGGGTTTCAGTTCTCGGTGGGAAACGGGTGGGCCTTCTAGGCGGAGGGCCGCGGCCATTCGGAGGTGGTAGCCCGCCAGCCCGACGCGGCAGGACCGCGGAGCATGGTGGCAGCGGGCGGACCGAGCGGCGGGGCCGGTGGGCCTGGCGGGTTCAGGGCTCGCCGATCGCCGGCGTCGCTGGCTCCGCGGCTCCCGGCCGGCGCTCCACCCTCATGACCGCCAGGACCTCGCGGATCGTCGTCTCCCCCCGGTCCCTGGCGTACCACCGCCGGACCTGGGGATACAGTTCGGACTTGGGGATCGTGCCGCGGTGGGCCATGACCCAGGCCTGGAGCGCCGCGGGCCGCGGCCCCCAGTGCCCCAGCTCCTCGAAGTCCTCGTCGAGCACGATCACGATCGGAATCGAGCGGGAGCCGCCGGTGAGGTAGCGGTCCATGACCGCGGGATACTCGTCGCGCCGAATGATCCGGAGATCGAGTCCCGGCGTCTCATCCGCCCACCGGGCGAGGACCGGCACCGTGTTCGACGCATCCCCGCACCAGTCTTCCGCAATCACCAGGAGCTTGCGGGTCTCGCCGGCCGGCAGCGGGTCGCGGGCCCAATCGGGAATCCGCGCCAGCCGATACACGCCTTCCCACAGCCGCTTGTGCTCCCGGCTCTCCGCGACGAAACGCGAAAACGGGAGCGCCTCGGTCCAGAGAGTTTTCCAATCCGGTCGTGTCATTCGCCCGATCCGTGGTCCGTGCCAGGGGTGCATCCGCTCGTCCGGCCCTCGCCTCATCGTATCGCCCCCCCTGTGAAGGGCCCATGAACTCGCCCGCTACCCGGCTTCACTCTGCGCTTCCCGCCGGGGCGGACCCGCTCCAGATTCCGGCATGCCCTCCTCCAATCAACCCCGGGGCCGCGACGGCAGTGTCCGGCGGGAGCGACTGCTCCGGGCGGCGCTGGAGCTCTATGCCGCCCACGGGCTCAGGGCGACCACCACGCCGGCCATCGCGGCCCGGGCGGAGGTCGCGGAGGGCACGATCTATCGCCACTTCACCAGCAAGGAGCACCTCTTCAACGAGGTGTACCGGCGGGCGGTTCGCTGGGCGCTGGACCAGCTACGTGGGATCGAGGCGGAACCGGGCCGGCGGGTCCCCGAGCGCCTGGTGGCCTTCGCCCGCCGGCTCCTGGAGGAAGCGGAGCGCGACCCCGCAACGCTCCGCATGCTCTTCGGCAACCGTGACGCCGAAGCCCTGGACGAGTCGAGCCGGGGCCTGGAGCGCGAGCTCCGGGATGCGCTGGTCCAGGTGGTGGCAGCCGGGAAATCGGACGGTCTGATCCGGCCCGGGCCGGCGGAACTGTGGGCTTCGGTGTGGCTGTCGCTGGTCGGTCATGCGGTGGAGCGGGTGTGCCGGGGGGAGTGGACCGCGGGGCACTCCCAGGCCGGGCTGGTGCTGGAGGCGGCCTGGCAGGCTATTGCGGCTCCTTCCCCGGGAAGTACGTCGGCTCCCGGGGAGCCGGAGGGACCGGGGCCCAGCGTAGCTGCCGGGTCCAGCCCCCTGCCAGGGGCCTGACAACCAGTCCGCCCGCCTGGAG
>JBBIMQ010000358.1:0-2880 GCA_037444345.1 Gemmatimonadota bacterium
CCGGATTCGGGCTGGTGGCCACCCGCTCCTACCAGGCTCGGCAGGCGACCAGGCTCCGAAGAGAGCCCCCACGGCCAGACCGAGGCCGCCGAGCCCGGCGGCGCTCACCGCACGCTCCCCACGAGCAAGCCCGTGACCGTCCGGCGGCCGGGGGCCGCGGGACGGCGAGCGACCTAGAGGCCGCCGGCGGCCGCCACGACCGGCTTGCCGTCCGGATCCACCACCGTCACCGGGCCCAGCCCGAGCTCCCGGAGCCCGGTCTCGACCTTGGCGCGATCACCCACCACCACCCACACGACTCGATCCGGATTGATCAACTTGCGCGCGACCTGCACGACCTCGTCCGCGGTGACGGACCGGATCCGGCCGGCATAGCTGTCGTAGTACCGGTCCTCGAGGCCGAAGGTCACGATATCCTCGATCGAGCTGCTCACCGCGCTCAGGGTCTCCCACTGGCCCGGCAGGGTCAGGGTGAGCGAGGCCTTGGCCTTGGCGAGCTCGGCCTCCTCGACCGGGCGCTCGCCCAGAATGCCCTTCATTTCCTTGACCAGCTCCGCCACCGCTTCCCGCGTCTTGTCGGTCTGGACCGGGGCCGACACCAGGAAGGGCCGCTGCCCCCTGGCCTGCCACACGAAACTCCGCGCTCCGTAGGACCAGTGCTTGTCCTCCCGCAGGTTCATGTTGACCCGGCTACCGAAGGTGCCACCGAAGAGCTCGTTCATCACCTCGAGGGCGTTCTCGTCCGGGTTGGCGCGCGGCGGCGCGAGGAGGGCGGCGTAGATCTGCGACTGGATGGCGCCGGGCCGGTCTATCAGGTACACGGCCGACCGCTCCGGCCCGCTCACCGGCGCAAGGTGCTTGCCAGGCACTTCACCGGGCGCCCAGGCTCGGAACAGCCGTTCCAGCCGGGGTCTGAGCTCCGCCAGGGTAATGTCGCCGACCACTACCAGCGTGGCATTGTTCGGTTTGAACCAGGACCGGTGCCATTCGGCGAGCAGCTCGCGCGTCATCCGTCCGACCGACTCCTCGGTTCCGGTGCCCGAGAACGGGGTCGCATAGGGATGCCCCGGCCCGTAGAGCAGCGCGGGGATCACGCGCTGCGCCATGGGGGACGGCTGCGATTTCTCTCGTTTGATCTGGGCCAGCCGCTGCTCCCGCTGCCGGGTGAACTCGTCCGCCGGGAAGGTGGGATTCAGGACCACGTCCGCGAACAGCGCCAGGGAGCTGTCGAGGTTGGCCTTGAGAGCCGACAGCGTCACGTACGACATGTCGAGTCCGCTCCCGGTGGCGAGCCGGGCGCCCAGGAGGGATTGCCGCTCGCTGATGGCCAAGGCCGAGCGGGTCCGGGTGCCCTCGTCGAGCATCGCCATCGCCAGGCTCGCCGTGCCCGCGAGACCGCCGGCATCGGAGGCGAACCCCGCATCCACCAGCAGGGTCAGGTTCACCAGCGGAATGCTGGCGCGCCGGGCCAGGACCAGCTCGAGCCCGTTGGAAAGCTGGGCGCGTTCGAGCTCGGGGAAGCGCGTCTCCGGCGGCGACCCGGTGTCAGGCAGCCGGGAACGATCCGCCCCGCTCGGCGCCACGGTGTAGGCCGGGAAGGGATGAACCTCGAGCACGTACGCCCCATCGGCGAGCCAGGCCCGTGCCGTGTTGCGCACCTCGAGGGGCGTGGCGCGCCCGAGCCGCTCCTGGGTCACCTTGTAATAGTCGGGCCGCCCGGCATACACCTGGTTCATCGCCAGCACGTCCGATTTCCCGCCGAAACCGCCGATCCGCTCGATCCCGCGGAGGAAGTTGCTCCGGTACTCCATTTTCACCCGGAAGAGCTCACGCGGCGTAGGGCCGGCCGCGAGGAACCGCGCCAGCTCTTCGTCCAGCGCCCGCTCCACCGCGGCCAGGTCGCCGCCAGGCTTGGCGCTGGCCCAGATCTGGAACGTGCTGCCGATCTCGCCGGTCGAGACGAACGCCGCGACATCCGTGGCGATCTGGTCGCGATACACCAGTCGTTCGTAGAGCCGCGAGGTCTTCCCCGAGGCCAGCACCCCGGCCGCCAGATTCAGGTAGTCCACTTCCGGAGTGCCCCACGGCGGTACGTTCCAGACCTTGTAGATGCGGGCCTGCGGCACCCGGTCCTGCAACTGCTGGCGGTGCACTCCGGTGCGCCGGGCCACCCACGCCGCTTGCCGCTCGAGCGGCGGCCCGGAGGGAATGTCCCCGAAGTAGTGCTTGACCTTTGCCAGTGCCTCCTCGGCCGTCACGTCGCCCGCCACCGAGACCACGGCGTTCGCCGCCCCGTAGTAGGTGCGGAACCACTCCCGCACATCCTCCAGGGTGGCTGCGTTCAGGTCCTCCATCGAGCCGATCGTGGTCCAGGAATAGGGGTGACCTGGCGGGTAGGTGCCTCTGGCGATCAACTCCCGCACCCGCCCGTACGGCTGGTTCTCGCCCTGGCGCTTCTCGTTCTGGACCACCCCGCGCTGCTCGTCCAGCTTCGCCTGGGTCACCGCGCCGAGCAGGTGCCCCATCCGATCGGACTCCATCCAGAGGGCCAGATCGAAGGCGTTCTTCGGAACGTTCTGGAAGTAATTCGTCCGATCGGGGTTGGTGGTGCCGTTCATGTCGGTGGCGCCGATCGCCTCGAACGGCTCGAAGTAGTCTTTGTCGAAGTGCTCGCTCCCGTTGAACATCAGGTGTTCGAACAGGTGGGCGAAACCGGTCTTGCCGGGCCGCTCATTTTTCGAGCCCACGTGGTACCAGACATTCACCGCCACGATCGGTGCCTTGTGGTCCTCGTGCACGATGAGCGTGAGCCCGTTGTCGAGCACGAACTTCTGGAAGGGAATTTCCGGAACCGGCGGAAGCGCGGGGGCGGACCCCGTG
>JBBIMQ010000359.1:0-2878 GCA_037444345.1 Gemmatimonadota bacterium
TGCTGTTGAACAGCACCCGCCCCACCGTGGTCTTCACCCAGCGCGGCTTGGGATCCGCGGCCTCCCGCGCCGGCTGGTACCAGAACCAGATGGCGGTGTGGTAGGTCACGCTCCGGTTGGCCAGTGCCATCTCGAGCTCGGCCAGCGTCCCGAAATGCTTCGCCCGCTCCCACACATCGCCCTGCCGGCCCTCCCGGGGCTCCTCCAGCACGCCCGGCGGGAGCCGGGTGAGGAAGTAGCTCCCCAGCACCATGTCCTGCGACGGCTCCGCCACCGGCCGGCCGTCCGACGGCTTGAGGATGTTGTTCGACGAGATCATGAGCACCCGCGCCTCGAGCTGCGCCTCGAACGAGAGCGGCACGTGCACGGCCATCTGGTCGCCGTCGAAGTCGGCGTTGAACGCGGCGCAGACCAGCGGGTGAATCCGGATCGCCTTCCCCTCGACCAGCACCGGCTCGAAGGCCTGGATCCCCAGCCGGTGGAGGGTGGGCGCCCGGTTGAGCAGCACCGGATGGTCCTGGATGATCTCTTCCAGGATCTCGTAGACCTCCGGGCTCTCCTTTTCGACGATCTTCTTGGCCCGCTTGACGGTCTCGGCGATGCCCTTCTCCACCAGCTTGTGGATGATGAAGGGCTTGAAGAGCTCCACCGCCATCGCCTTGGGGAGGCCGCACTGGTGGAGCCGGAGCTCGGGCCCGACCACGATCACCGACCGGCCCGAGTAGTCCACCCGCTTGCCCAGCAGGTTCTGGCGGAAGCGGCCCTGCTTGCCCTTGAGCATGTCGCTCAGGGACTTGAGCGGGCGCTTGCCCCGGCCCCGAATCGCCTTGGAGCGGCGGCCGTTGTCGAAGAGCGCGTCCACCGCCTCCTGCAGCATGCGCTTCTCGTTCCGCAGGATCACCTCGGGGGCCCGGTGCAGGATCAGTTTCTGCAGCCGGTTGTTCCGGTTGATCACCCGGCGGTAGAGGTCGTTGAGATCGCTGGTCGCGAAACGCCCGCCGGCGAGAGGCACCAGCGGCCGGAGATCGGGGGGGATGACCGGGATGACGTCCAGGATCATCCAGGCCGGGTTGTTCGGCACGTCGCCCGAGTCGCCCGAGGTCAGAAACGCGTCCACGATCTTGAGCCGCTTCAAGAGCTGCTTCTTGCGATGCTGGCTGGTCTCGTGCGCCACCTGCTTGCGCAACTCCTCGCCCAGCTTCTTCACGTCAATCCGGTTGAGCAGCTCCCGGATGGCGGGCGCGCCGATATCGGCCTTGAAGGCGGTGTCCCCCTCCTCCCGGGCCTTCATCCGGAGCTGGAGGTACTCGTCTTCGTCGAGGAGCTGGTTGGGCTCCACGTCCTGGTCGCCCGGCTCGATGACGATGTAGCTCGAGTAGTAGATCACCCGCTCCAGATCCCGCAGGGTGATGTTGAGCAGGTTCCCCATCGGCGACGGCAGCGTTTTGAAGAACCAGATATGCGCCACCGGCACCGCGAGCTCGATATGACCCATCCGCTCGCGCCGCACCTTGGAGAGCGTCACTTCCACACCGCAGCGGTCGCAGATCACGCCCCGGTAGCGGATCCGCTTGTACTTGCCGCAGTGGCACTCCCAGTCCTTGACCGGCCCGAAGATCCGCTCGCAGAACAGGCCGTCCTTCTCCGGCTTGAAGGAGCGGTAGTTGATGGTCTCGGGCTTGGTCACCTCGCCCCACGACCACCAGTACCGCTGTCCCTGCAACTCCAGCCGCTCCCGCTCCTTGGGGTCCTTGGGGCCCCGGATCTCCTCGGGAGAGGCGATGCGGATGCTGATGTAGTCGAAGCTCGAGCTCTTGGGCTCGCGTCCGCTCCTGAAGTCAATCATCGGTCCCTCATCGTGGTATGCCGCCGCGGTCCGTCCGTCTCACTCGTCGCCGTCCGCCGTCGTGCCCAGGGTCACCTTGAGTCCCAGGGCCTGGAGCTCCTTGACCAGGACGTTGAACGACTCCGGAATCCCTGGCTCGGGGAGGTTCTGCCCCTTGACGATCGCCTCGTACACCTTGCTCCGGCCGTTCACGTCGTCCGACTTGACGGTGAGCATCTCCTGGAGCACGTGGGCGGCGCCGTAGGCTTCGAGCGCCCAGACTTCCATCTCGCCGAAGCGCTGGCCGCCGAACTGGGCCTTGCCGGCCAGCGGCTGTTGGGTCACCAGCGAGTAGGGCCCGATGGACCGGGCGTGGATCTTGTCGTCCACCAGGTGCGAGAGCTTGAGCATGTAGATCGTCCCCACGGTCACGTCGCCCTCGAACTCCTGGCCGCTCCGCCCGTCGCGCAGCCGCACCTTGCCCGCCGGGGTCAGGCCCGCCGCCCGGATCAGCTCTTCGGCCGCCCGTGCCACCTCGTCCGGCTCCCCCTTGCCGCTCGCCAGCACGGCCAGCGCCGGGCGCCCGGCGGCCTCCAGCAGCTCCGCCGGGGAGAGCGCTACCTGTTTCTCCAGGTCCTTCACGGCCTTCTGGAGCACCCTCTGCTCCGCGCCCGTGGCCTCCGCCAGGCGGGCCTGGTGATAGGCCAGCTCGTGCTTCCGCTGGGCGAGTTCCCGGGCGGCGAGCTCGCGGGCGGCCGCGGTCAGGAACCCCTTGATCTGCTGATACAGCTCCTTGGTGCCGGGCGAGGCCGACCGGTCGGCCAGGAGGTGGAGGCCCGCGTCGGCGAGGGGGGTGACCTCGCCGTGGCCGCTGGTGCGCAGATCCTCGATCAGGGTGGAGATCACCTCGGCCCCTGGTTCGGGGGCCCGCGCCTTCAGCGTGAGCGCCTGGGCGGCCCACTTGAGCCCGGCGATCCGCAACAGCACGCCGATCTCCCCTTCGTCGGCCCCGCGGAACACCGGCGTCTTGGCCTTGAACCCGAGAATGGTGGC
>JBBIMQ010000360.1:0-2874 GCA_037444345.1 Gemmatimonadota bacterium
GCGCCGACGCGATCCGGCGCGATCTGCTCGAGCGCGGCATCGAGCTCGAGGACACGCGCTCCGGCACGCGCTGGAAGGTGCGCGAGTAGGCGGGCATGACGCTCGCCATCGGCATGGTCGGAGCGGGAATCGGCGGCCTCACCGCCGCGCTCCAGCCGCTCATGGCCAGCGCCGGCGGGACCTGGATCGCGTGGGGCAGTGGGAGCGCCGATTTCGAGGTCACGGACGAGCACGATTGCGTGAGGGTTCCTCCCGAGCGGCCCGCCTACCGCCTGCGGCGGCTCCGCCTCACCGAGGACGAGGTGCGGGGCTTCTACCTCGAGCTGGCCAACCGCTCGCTCTGGCCGCTCTGTCACTCCCTGCTCCACCGGTTCACGTTCGACGCTTCCCACTGGAGGACGTACCGGGAAGTCAACCGGCGATTCGCCGCCGCGGTGCTGAACGAGGCGGGCCGGGAGCCGGCCACCGTATGGGTGCAGGACTATCACCTGGCGCTGGTGCCGGCCCTGCTTCGGCGCGCGCGGCGGCTCTTCGTGCACCAGTTCTGGCACATCCCCTGGCCTCCGCCCGATATCCTGCGGGCGCTCCCTCGCGCCCGTTCGCTGATCACCGCGCTCCTGGGCAACCACCTGCTCTGTTTCCAGACCCCCCGCGACGTGCGGAATTTCCTCGCGGCCACCCGGCGTTTCCTGGCGGCTGCGGTGGTGGACGTCCGGCGGGGCCGGGTGCGGGTCGGGTCGCAGGAAACGGTGGTGCGGGCCTTTCCGATTTCAGTGGATGTCGAACGATTCCAGCGACTGGCTCGACGGCCCGAGGTGGAGGAGATGTCCCGGCGCATCCGGCGGGAGGCGCTCCCCGCCGGCCGCGGCCATCTCCTGCTTGGCGTGGACCGGATTGACTACACCAAAGGGATCCCTCGGCGGTTCAGCGCGATCGCGCGGCTGTTCCAGGACCATCCGGAGCTTCGGGGGCGAGCCACCTTGTATCAGGTGGCGGTGCCGTCGCGCACCGACGTGCCGGAGTATGCCGCCTTCGAGCAGGAGGTCGTGGCCCTCGCGGCGGAGATCAACGCGAGGTTCGGGACGGGCGAGTGGCAGCCGATCCGCCTGGTGCGCCAGACCTTCGACCAGACCGCGCTCACGGCCTGCTACCGGGCCGCCGACGCGTGCATCGTCACCCCGCTGCTCGACGGGATGAACCTGATCGCCAAGGAGTTCGTCGCCTGCCAGGAGGGAAAGCTCGGTGTGCTCCTCCTCAGCCGGTTCGCCGGGAGCGCCCGGGAGATGCGGGGGGCGCTACTCGTGAATCCGTACGACATCGGGGCCACGGCCCGGGCGCTGCGCGAGGCGCTCACCATGGAGCCGGCAGAGCGGGAGCGCCGGATGACCCTGATGCGGCAGCGGCTGGAAAGTCACACGGTGTACGACTGGATGGCGGCCATCTTCAAGGAAGTGGCGCGGCTCAGGCGGGAGCTGTAGGGGGCGGCATCCCCGGGCGCCGCCGGTGGGGTCCTGCTCGGTCCGCCGCGCCGGTACCGGCAAGGGTTCGCCGTTCGCACATCAGCCCCCCCTGAATCCGCGCGGGAGGACAATGCCCATCCTGGGAGACCGCTCGGTAAGATCCCGCGTTCGGAGCTTGCGCCGCGGAACGGTCTCGCGGAGGTCGCGAAGCTCCGCGGCGGCCAGGCCCGCCCAGAAGGCGGCGCTCTTCCTGGGGCCGGGCCCGCGTCAGGCGCGGCCACAAGGCTGCGTGCCTGGGATCACCGGGTTTCCCCGGCGGCGCGGGTGAGGAAGCTCAGGCGGTTTCCATCCGGGTCCACCACGAGCATGTCGCGGAGGTCGGGCCCGAGCGAGTTGCTGGGCGGCTCTGCGATCGGCACGCCGCGTTCCCGGAACTCCTGGCAGCAGCGATCAACGTCCGGCACGTAGAAGTGCACCAGGCCGCCGAACTGGCAGTCCCCGGCGTGCTCGGTGAGAAAGAGCTCCATGTCCTCCCGCACGATGGACGCGAACACCGGGAGGTCGGGACGAAACCGATGGGTCCATTTCTCCTGGAAGCCGAGCTTCTCGTAGAAGGCGAGGCTCGCCTGGTAGGAGCG
Organism: Gemmatimonadota bacterium; assembly: GCA_037444345.1. GTDB lineage: Bacteria > Gemmatimonadota > Gemmatimonadetes > Gemmatimonadales > GWC2-71-9 > JADJOM01. The sequence continues at coordinate 2,099 of JBBIMQ010000360.1, forward strand.
GATCCGGAGTGCGGGAATCACCTTCTGCATGAGCGCCTCACGAGGTCGGTCCAAGGTGAGAGTATCGGCTTGGCCGGCGAAGCTCGAGGCTCAGCCAGGCTGCGTCCCCTCGGGCGTTCGCTGCGACCGCGCAACGCGCGGCGAGGGTCACGAACCACTGCCCTCGCCCGCTCGCCTCCGCGCCGGCTCTCCCGCCTCCATGAGTGCAAGCGCCCTCGTCATGGTCGCGATGTTCCGCGCGGTGCCGGTGCGGTTCAGGGCGCGGTCCACGGCCTACCAGAGCGGGCTCTTTGCCACGCCCCGGGCGCACCAGAGATAGGCGACGCCGTTCGCGACCGCGAGCGCTTCGGGCGCCCATCGCGCGCGACAGAGTGGGGTCACTTGCTTCAGTGCTTCGGGTGCTCCCGGCACGACGACGAGCAGGTGGGACGGATTGGTCGCGACCCGAGACAGCGGGTTCTCGCGCACCACCCTGGCGACTTCGGTGGCCGAGAGGAGGAGCACCGGGACTGTGAGGCCGAGCTGCGATCGGAGCCCTCTCTCGATGCGGGCGTGCAGCGCGCGCCGGTTCCCGTCGGGCGCGCTGAAGATCACGTTCCCGCTATTGAGCAGCGTTCGCACGTCGCCGAAGCCGAGCCGCTCGCACAGGGCTCGAAGGTCGGCCATGGCCACGCGCGGCGAGCTTCCGGCGTTGTTGATGCCGCGGAGCAGGGCGAGGTAGGTGGTCGAGGTTCTGGGCATATGCCTCGATCGAAGGTGTCGCCGAGCCACGGGGC
>JBBIMQ010000361.1:0-2864 GCA_037444345.1 Gemmatimonadota bacterium
CGACCCGGAAAGGCTGCGGCGCAGCCAGCTGGACGGCGTGCCGCCGGATGGCTCGCCAGCGCCGGACCTGCCGTTCGTCGTCGGGGCAGCGCCGCCCCAGGAAGTAGCGGCAGTACCACTGAAACCAGCCCCGCGGGTCCTCGTGAAAGATCCACCCCTTGGCCCTCCATACCGAAAGCGGCTGGGATGCGTTCACGCCGAAGAAGTTCATCGCGGGATCGTGCCGTTCGGGGCAGAGTTTCGCGTTGGCGAGCCAATCGGGAGGGTATTCCGCGGCGCAGTCGGTCATGTACCTGCCGCCGAACACGCCCAGCTCCAGCATCTGCTTCGGCGTCCGTTCGGGGCGGAAGCCCGGGTGGAAGTTCCGGCCCATGGGCTCCGTCAAGAGGTAGACGTAGCCCTGTTGCATCTTGTCGTTGACCACTACGCGCCGGGGTCTCATTGCGTCAGCCGCCCTGGCTCTCCAAACCCACGGGAAGGTACCGCCTGGTCAGGAGCCGTTCTCCTGCAGAGTAGCATCCGGAGTCCGGCGACTCGTGTCCTCGCCGAACGCGAGTACCATACCGTTGCAGTCGCGCACGACCAGCTCCCGCTGCCGGTACACCCGGTCCGCGGGGCCGTCGAGAATCTCGGCGCCCCGGGCGCTGAGCTCCGCGGCCAGCGCATCAACTCCCTCCACAGTGAAATAAGCGGCAAGTGGGTCCCCGGCTGCGGCGCGCTGCGCCGGCCGCTCGGCGGCGCGGCTGAAGTAGACGTACACCCCGTCGCGCGCGACGCTGCCGAAGACCGGGGGCGGGTCGGACCCGAGCGTGACCCGGCCGTCGCTCCAGTATCCGGCGATCTGGAAGCCCAAGACATCGCGGTAGTACTCCGCCGTGGCCGAGACATCCGGCACGCTGAACACCGGCACGGCCGACAGGAACCGGGCGGTCCCGGGGCTGTTGCGAGTCATGTGGTACTCCAGCTACTGCGGACCCGTGTCGCGTCGGCGAACGCCCGGCCGGCTGGGGAGGCGAGCCCAGTAGTCACGCCGGCCCTCCCGCCGCGCCCCGGTGCGACGCCGAGGGGTGGCGCTTCAGGGGGGCGCTGGCGCCGTGGCCCGCCGCCAGGGTCGCTCGGCGGCCGCCCGGTGAAGGGCGTGCTCGCTGTGGTTGCTCCCGTCCGCACGCTAATGGGGGCCGTCGGCCCTGGCATACAGCGCGGGCAGCGCGACCTCTCCGCCCTGCGCGATGGCAGCCTGGTTGACGCCGGCCTCGGTATTGCCGCGCCAGCATCCCTCGAGGTCCGGGAAGACCGGAGGTCAGGCGACTTCGCTTTTTCCTCTGCGCCCAGGCCACCGCGCTGCAAAAGCGCTGGCAGCCCGCTCCGGTGGCCCCCAAAGGGTTACCCGCGCGCGCCCGGCCGAACAATGACACGGACCAAGTGTGCCTGCCCCAGCGGCTCTATCCTCCGCAATGAAACCCGCGGGTGCTCGCGCGCTGACCGCGTCCGAACTCGCAGGGGAACGGGTGGCCCGCGAGCTCGCCCTCCCGCCGGTCGGCCCGCGGCACGCGTTGCCCGGCCAGAACCGACAACCCTGGTGGGCCTCGAGGGCAGCGACCTGCGCCCCGCGGGGGTGAGCCAGGAGCGCGAGAAGTCCTGCGGGATGCTTCGAGGTCCTCGTCGAATCCGGGCCAGTGGCCGGGAGCCGCGGCGGCGCAGGGCTCAACCGCGGGCTGGTCCGGCTTCTGCGGAGCGCAGCGTCCCCGCCTGCCGCCCCCGTTCAGCCACCGGGCACGAGGTAGCGCTCCAGGAAGAACTTGTCGTCAAGGTATCTGCGTTTCCAGTCGGGCGCATCCTGGTCGAGGAGCAATGCGAGATCGGCGCCAAAGGCATGGAAGCTCACCCGCTGGCGCCGGGCCAGGTCCGGATGGGCCAACTCCTCGAGTATCGCTCCACGCCATCGAGCGGCGACGGCCCCGAGCGATTCGTAGTCCGGCAGCGCCTCGAACTCGGCCGTCGGATGGTACCTGCGCGCTGCTACCTCCGCGGTACGAAGCTCGACGTAGCGGGCCACCCCTTCCTGCCAGACCTGGAAACCCAGGTACCGCCGATCGCGCTCCGGTAAGCTCGCGAGCAACTCCGCATAGCGATCCCAGAAGGCTCGACGCGCGGATGCCGACGAGCCTTGCAGCAAACGCGCGAGATCCCGGGAGAGCCTCGCGTACCGGTCCGCCACGACGCCCGACCCATATGGAAACGGATGCTCCAGCATCCACCTGCCGGTCTGGTCGCCGCCGGCGAGGTCCAGGCGGTCCACCGCCGAGTAGTACTCCGGATCGGCGGTCTCGGGCGAAACGCGTCCACGATCCGCAACAGGTCGGCCGGGTCGGGAGCGGGCGCCTGGACGCTGCCCGCGACCAGGACTGCCGCGAGTGCGCCGATCGGATTCAATGTCTGGGCTGCCTGCTCTGGCGTGGCACCGGCAGATACTCCACCCCGCTTCCCTGCTGGCGAACCGGCTGGGGGTACAGCGTCATGAGCTGGAGAATCTCGGCCGGCATGTCGGTGCTCACCGGAAGACCAAGGGAGCGCGCCTCGTCGGCCCCGATGGGATAATCGTGGGTCCAGGTGCCGGTGGCCAGCTTGGCCGCCAGCGCGCGAGCGGCATCCTCCTCCATGTGCCGTCTCAAGAGGCTGGCCGCCTCTCGCTCGAGTTGCTGGATGGCCTTGCGCGCGACGTCCGCCAGCATCAGCGTCTGGTCGTCAATCTCGGCCACAGGCTTTTGGTCCACGACCTTGAGAAACGACGCCGCCGGAAATTGCCCGATCTGCGGATCGATCGGCCCCAGCGAACTGTGGCGCCCCAGCACGAGCCGGTTCGC
>JBBIMQ010000362.1:0-2833 GCA_037444345.1 Gemmatimonadota bacterium
GGCCCCCCCGGCGCCCCCCCGCCCCGACACCCCCCCCGGGCGCGGGCGGGGGCGCCGAGGCCGAATGGGGAGGGTGGCGGGTGGCGTGGCAGATCGAGCCCGCCCCGCCGCCGGCGGAGCAGAGGCGCGACGGGCTCACCGCGTGGTTTGCGCCGGTCCCCCTCCGCGTGCGTCCCTGGCAGGCCGGCGATCGACTGCGCCCGCTCCGGGGCCGGGGCCGGCGGCTCGCGGTCCGCTGCTTCCAGGAAAAACGCGTGCCCCGCAGCGAGCGGCGGCGCTGGCCGTTGCTCGAAGGGGAGGGCGAGCTGCTCTGGATTCCCGGCGTCTGCCGCTCGGATGCGCGGTTGCCGGCACTGGGCCAGCCGGCGGTGCGGGTGGATGTCGAGCGGCGCTGAAGATGCCCGGACCGGCGGCCGGCGGCTCGGGCGGGTGGTGTACGACGCCGCCACGCTCGCCCGCAGGGTCGAGGAGCTGGGCCGGGAAATCACCCGGGCCTATCCGGACGGCGATCTCCTCCTGATCGGTCTCCTTAAAGGAGGCTTTGTCTTTCTCGCCGATCTCGTCCGGGCCATCCAGCGGCCGCTCCAGCTCGATTTTCTCGTGGCAAGCTCGTACGGCGCGGCCACGGTGTCGAGCGGGTCCCTCACGGTGCACTACCGGCCCCGCTTGCCCGTGGCAGGGAGGCATATCCTGCTGGTCGAGGATATTATTGATAGCGGGCGCACCCTGGCCGTGTTGGCGGCGGTGCTCCGGGAGGAGGAGCCGCGGAGTCTGGCCATCTGCGCCTTGCTGGATAAGGGGTTGGCCCCGGCGCTCCCGGCCGAGGCGCGCTTCATCGGATTCCGAGCTCCGGAAGCGTTCCTGGTGGGGTATGGCCTGGACCATGCGGAGGATTTCCGCCACCTCCCGTACATCGCGGAAATGGGTTGAGTTGAATGGCAGAACGACTACCGCCTCAGAGTAACCGGCCCGACTGGCGCAACCTGACCAAGAGCCTCGCGCTCTGGCTGCTGGTGGCGCTGGTGGCGATGGCGCTGTTCCAGTTGATGAACAGCCAGCGCGGGAGCATGCAGGAGTTCACCTACACCAGCTTCAAGCAGCAGCTTCAGGCGGGCAACATCAAGTCGGTCACGGTCTACGACGGCAAGCAACTGGAGGGGGAATTCGTCAATCCCGTCGTGCAGGACGGGCGGCGGGCCAGGAACTTCACCGTTCTGCTTCCGATCCGCGACAGCCAGGAGCTGATCGACGAACTCGAGAAGGCCGGGGTGCCGATCTCGGCCAAGGAGCCCAAGATCGGGCTTGCAGTCTTCCTGATTCAGGGGCTGCCGTGGCTGGTGATCATCGGGCTCTGGGTCTTCCTGCTGCGGCAGCTCCAGGCGGGGGGAAACCGTGCCTTCAGCTTCGGGAAGTCCCGCGCGAAGCTGCTCTCCGGAGACACCCCCAAGGTCACCTTCGCTGACGTGGCGGGGTGCGACGAGGCCAAGGTCGAGCTCCAGGAGATCATCGAGTTTCTGAAGGACCCCCAGAAGTTCACCCGGCTGGGCGGGCGGCTTCCCAAGGGCGTGCTGTTGGTGGGCCCGCCGGGCACCGGGAAGACGCTGCTGGCCCGGGCCGTGGCCGGGGAGGCGGGGCGGCCGTTTTTCTCGATGAGCGGGTCGGACTTCGTGGAGATGTTCGTGGGGGTCGGGGCGAGCCGGGTGCGCGACCTCTTCGAGCAGGGCAAGGCCCACGCCCCGTGCATCATCTTCATTGACGAGATTGACGCGGTGGGCCGCCATCGCGGCGCCGGCCTGGGCGGGGGGCACGACGAGCGGGAGCAGACCCTGAACCAGCTGCTGGTCGAGATGGACGGGTTCGAGTCGAACGACGGGGTGATCCTCATCGCCGCCACCAACCGGCCCGATGTGCTCGACCCGGCGCTGCTGCGGCCGGGGCGGTTCGACCGCCAGGTGGTGGTGGACGCGCCCGACGTCCGGGGTCGCGAGGGGATTCTGCGGGTGCATACCCGCAAGATCCCGCTCGCCGCCGACGTGAACCTCGAGGTTCTGGCCAAGGGCACCCCCGGGCTGGCCGGGGCGGATCTGGCGAACCTGGTCAACGAGGCGGCGCTCCTGGCCGCTCGCCGCAACAAGGCGCTGGTGGACATGCAGGACCTGGAGGACGCCAAGGACAAGGTGATGCTGGGGGTGGAGCGGCGGAGCCTGGTGCTCACGGAGGACGAGCGGCGGCTCACGTCCTATCACGAGGCGGGGCACGCGGTGGTGGCGGCCAAGACGCCGGGCAGCGATCCGCTGCACAAGGTCACGATCGTTCCCCGGGGTCGGGCGCTGGGCCTCACGGCCTCGCTGCCCGAAACCGATCGGCACAACTACACGCGCGAGTGGCTGCTCGGGCAGCTGGCCATGTTCTTCGGGGGGCGGGCCGCGGAGGAGATCGTCTTCGGGCCGGACAAGGTGACCACCGGGGCGGGGAACGACATCGAGCGGGCCACCGACCTCGCCCGCCGGATGGTGACCCAGTTCGGCATGAGCGAGGTGATAGGCGCCATGGCGGTGGGCGATCGGGAGCAGGAGATCTTCCTGGGCCGGGAGTTCTCCCAGCGCCGGGAGGTGTCGGAGCGCACCGCCCAGATGGTGGACGACGAAATCAAGCGCCTGCTCGACGAGGCGTACGCCCGGGCGCGGCAGATCCTGACGGAGAACCGGGCACTGCTCGACCGCCTGGCGGCGGAGCTGCTCGAGCGGGAGACGCTGGACCGCGAGGAGCTCGAACTCTTGTTCCGGGGCCAGGCGTTGCCGCCGCGGACCGCGCCGCCCGCGGCCCCCGCTGC
>JBBIMQ010000363.1:0-2820 GCA_037444345.1 Gemmatimonadota bacterium
GCCGGCGGGGGCGCGCGCCACCACGTCGCACACCGGCGCCCTGCTGGCGGCCTCGACGTTGCTGCTCGGGCTCCCTGAGGGGGTGGAGCGGGCCAACGTCGGTACCCTGTTTCCCACCGCGCACCTGCCGGTCCTGGTGCTCGACGCGGGCGCCACGGTGGACGCGTCCCCCCGCGAACTGGTCAACTTCGCCCTGCTCGGGACCATCTACCTGCGCGACGTCTACGGCCGGGAGAATCCCAAGGTCGGCCTCCTCAACATCGGCGAGGAGGAGGAGAAGGGGAACGCGGCGGCCAAGGAGGCGCACCAGTTGCTCAAGCAGGCCGCGGGGATCAACTACATCGGGAACATCGAGGGGCGCGACATCCTGGCTGGCCACCCCCGGCTGGGTGAGGTGGACGTGGTGGTCTGCGACGGCTTCGTGGGGAACATCCTGCTCAAGTTCTACGAATCGGTGGCGCGCTTCATCATCCGCCTGGTGCGGCAACAGGCTCCGGAGGTGCTCCAGCGGGAGGACATCCGCGGGATCTTTCGGCTGCTCGACTATTCGGAGTACGGCGGCGCCCCGTTGCTCGGGGTCCGCGGCGTGCCGATCATCTGTCACGGGTCGTCCACGCCGAACGCGTTCAAGAACGCGATCCGGGTCGCGACCCAGGCCGTCTCGCACGATCTGAGCGCGCATATCGGGAGTGCGTTCGCGCGGCCGGAGAGCCGGACGTGATTCAGCGGCCGGTCGCGTACGTCGCCGCACTCGGGGTCAGCGTCCCCGACCGCGTGGTCACCAACCAGGACTTCGAGCAGCGGCTCGACACCTCCGACCAGTGGATCGTCGAGCGGACCGGCATCCGGGAACGCCGCTACGCCGGGCCGGGTGAGACCGTCGCCTCCATGGCCGAGACGGCGGCTCGCTGCGCGCTCGAGAAAGCGGGCCTGGCGCCCGAGGCGCTGCAGGCCGTGGTGCTCGCCACCGCGACACCGGACCATCCGCTGCCCTCCACCGCCTGCTATCTCCAGGCGAGGCTCGGTGCCGAGCAGGCGGCGGCCTTCGACATCGGCGCTGCCTGTTCCGGGTTCATCTACGGCCTCACCGTAGCCGAGGGCCTGATCGCCACCGGCCAGGCCGAGAACGTGCTGGTGGTCGGGGGAGAGAAGCTCTCGGCGATCACGGACCAGACCGACCGGAGCACGGCCATTCTGTTCGGCGACGGGGCCGGGGCCGCGGTGGTGCGCCCCGCCCGCGACGGCCGGCGCGGGATTCTCTCCACGATGATCAAGTCCGACGGGCGGCTCGCCCCGCTGCTCTACATTCCGGCGGGAGGCACGGCCGAGCCGATCACCGAGCAGGCGCTGCGGGAGCGGACCAACTACGTGAAGATGGCGGGCCGGGAAGTCTTCAAGTACGCCGTCCGGAGCATGGCGGAAGCCTGCGACGAGGCCATCCGGCGCGCGGGCGTCACCGCGGACCAGATAGACCTCCTGGTGCCGCATCAGGCCAACATCCGGATCATCGAGGCGACCGCGAAACATGCCAGCATGCCGATGAGCAAGGTGATGGTCAACGTGGATCGCTTCGGGAACACCTCCGCGGCCTCCATCCCGCTGGCGCTGGGTCAGGCGGAGGCCGAGGGGCGCCTCGAGCCGGGGATGCTGGTGCTGCTCGTGGCCTTCGGCGCGGGGTTCACCTGGGGGAGCGCGGTCATCCGGTGGTGAGCGTGCTGCTGTGTCCCGGCCAGGGCGCGCAGCAGGTCGGGATGGGCCAGGACCTGGCGGAGCGCTTCCCGGCCGCGCGGGAGGCGTTCGCGCGCATTGACGCCGCGCTGGGGACACCGCTTTCGCGGCTCATGTGGGAGGGTCCGGAGAGCGAGCTCGTGCTCACCCACAACGCCCAGCCTGCCATTCTGGCGCATTCCGCGGCCGTGTGGGCCGTGGTGGGAGACCGGCTCGCCCCCGGTGCCCGCGCCGCCGCCGGCCACAGCCTCGGCGAGTACAGCGCCTACGTGGCGGCAGGCGCGCTGAGCCCGGAAGAGGCCGCCCGGCTCGTGCGCCGGCGCGGGGAACTGATGCACCAGGCCGGCACCCAGCGGCCGGGGGCGATGGCCGCGGTGCTGGGCTTGGCCGCCGCCGAGGTGGAGGCCGTCTGCCACGAGGTCTCGAGCGAGACCGCGGTGGTCGTGGCCGCCAATCTGAACGCGCCCGATCAGACCGTGCTGTCGGGCGACCCCGGGGCGGTGGAGCGCGCGGGCGCCGCCTGCAAGGCGCGAGGCGCCCGCCGGGTCGTGGCGCTCAAGGTGAGCGGCGCCTTTCACTCGCCCCTCATGGCCCCGGCGGTGGAGGGCCTGGAGGCAGCTCTGGCGCAAGCCCGCTTCGACCCGCCGCGGATTCCGGTCATCGCGAACGCCACGGCCGAGCCGGTCACGACCGCCGCCGAGGCGCGACGGCGGCTGGCCGAACAGCTCACCGCCCCCGTCCGGTGGGTTGCCGCGATGGAACGGGCGGCGGCACTGGCGCCCGGGGCTCGGTTCGTCGAGATCGGACCGGGGAACGTGCTGAGCGGCCTGGTGAAGCGAATCGTCCCCGGGGCGACCACCCTCACGCTGGGGACGGCGGAGGAGGTGGAGCGGTTCCTGGCCGAAGGCGGCGGGGGCGACGGGCATGATCCCGATTGACCTGAGCGGCAAGACGGCCTTCGTCACCGGTGCCACCCGGGGCATCGGTCGTGCCGTCGCGGAACGGCTCTGTCAGGCGGGGGCGCGCGTCGCCGTGATCGGGCGCGACGCCGCCACCGCCGAGGCCGTCGCCCGCGAGCTAGGCCAGGGGGCG
>JBBIMQ010000364.1:0-2808 GCA_037444345.1 Gemmatimonadota bacterium
CTCGACCCCGAGCTGGTGTTGCTCAAACAGGAGGGGGAGCGCCTCGCGGCGCAGGTCGCCCGGGAGGCCGGCAGGACCAGGGCGGCCATCGAGCGGGTGCTCGCACCGTCGGGAGCCTCGGCCCGTCCTTCGTGAGGGGGACGGTGGCGCGAAGTGGGTGGCACGGCGGCCCCGAGAGGGGCCCCGGCCAGGCGCCGGTGCTCACACCGTCAGGATCCGGGGTCCGTCCTTCGTGATGGCCACCGTGTGCTCGAAGTGGGCGGCGAGGCTGCCGTCGGCTGTCACGACGGTCCACTTGTCCGGGAGCGTCCGCGTGGCGTACCCGCCCGCGGTGATCATCGGCTCGATCGCGATGGTCATCCCCTCCATCAGCCGGGGCCCCCGCCGCGGCCGGCCGTGGTTGGGGACCTGCGGCTCCTCGTGGAACTGGGCCCCGATCCCGTGGCCCACCAGCTCCCGGACCACGCCGAACCCGGCCCCCTCGGCGAGGGTCTGGATGGCGTGGCCGATGTCGCCCACGTGGTTGCCGGGCCGGGCCTGGGCGATCCCGGCCCGCAGGCAGGCCTGAGTCACCTCGAGCAGCCGGGCCGCCTCGGGGGAGATCTCGCCCACCGGCACGGTGGTGGCCGAGTCAGCGTGGAGTCCTTCGAGCTGCACGCCCACGTCAATGCTCACGATGTTCCCTTCCCGCAGCACCCGCTTGGGGCTCGGGATCCCGTGAACGATTTCCTCGTTGATCGAGATGCAGAGGGTCTTGGGAAAGCCGTAGAGACCCTTGAACGAGGGCCGCGCGCCGCCGTGGCTCCGGATGAACTCCTCGGCCAGCCGGTCCAGCTCCTCGGTGCTGATGCCGGGCCGCACAGCCTCGCGGAGCAGCGCCAGCGTGCCCGCCACGATGTGGCCGGCTCGGGCCATGGTCTCGATCTCGCGGGGCGACTTGATGGTGATCATCTGGGCCGCCGTGCCGCTCACCGGCCCAGCACCTGCTTCACCCGATCGGCGATCTCGTCCACCGCGCCCACGGCGGGGATGAGGTGAACCACACCCCGGCTCCGGTACCACTCCAGCACCGGCGCCGTCTGCTCCCGGTAGGCCCGGAGCCGCGTGGCCACGGTCCGGGGGTCGTCGTCGGCGCGGCCTTCGATGGTCCGCCGCCGGTCCAGCCGGGCCAGGATTTCGGCGTCTGGCACGTCGAAGAATAGCACGTGGTCGAGCCGCCGGCCGCGCTCGGCGAGGAGCCGGGCCATCCCCTCGGCCTGGGGGAGGGTCCGGACGACCCCGTCGAAGATGACGCCCTTGGCGGCCTCCGGCTTGGCCAGTTCCTCCCGGACGATCCCCAGGATGATCTCGTCGCTCACCAGCTGCCCGGCTTCCATCACCGCCTGCGCCTGGCGGCCGAGTGCGGTGCCCCGTTTCACCGCGTCGCGAAGCAGGTCGCCCGTGGCGAACTTGGGGAGGCCGAGTCGCGCCGACAGGATCGCGCCCTGGGTGCCCTTGCCGGCACCCGGCGGTCCGAGAAGCAGGATGTCCATGCCGGAGTCCTTGGAGCCGAGAACGAGGCAGGGCCTCACATGAACCGCTGCTGCCGCCCCCGGAACTTGATCCGCCCCGACTTCATGAAGCTGTCGTACTTGCGGAGCGTGAGGTGTTGCTGCACCTGGGCGATCGTGTCCAGGAGCACCCCGACCACGATCAGCACCGAGGTCCCGCCCACGGCCTGCTGGATGCCGAACTTGGTGTTGAGCAGCACCGGCACGATGGCCACCAGTCCGAGGAAGACCGCGCCCGGCAGCGTCACCTTGCCCAGCACCGAGTCAATGTAGTCGGCCGTGGCCGCGCCCGGTTTCACCCCGGGGATGAAGCCGCCCTGCTTCTTCAGGTTTTCGGCCAGGTCCACCGAGTTGAAGATGATCGAGGTATAGAAGTAACTGAAGAGCAGGATCAGCACGAAAAACGTGAGGTTGTACGGCAGCTCGCCCACGGCGAAGAAATCCGACATGGCGCGGACCCAGCCCACCTGGGTGAAGCTCGCCAGCGTGAGCGGTACGATCATGATCGTCTGGGCGAAGACGATCGGCATCACGCCCGCCGTGATCAGGCGGATCGGGATGAAGGTCTTCTGTCCCTGGGTCATCCGGCCCCGGCCGATGACCTTGCGGGGGATCTGCACCGGGATCCGGCGGGCCGCCAGGTGCATCGCCGTCACCGCGCCGATCACGGCCACGAGCACGGCCAGGAAGAACAGGATCTTGCCGAAGGTATAGGTCCCCTGCTGCCAGAGCTGGAGCATGTGGAACAGCCCGGGCCAGAGCCGGTCCAGGATCGAAAACGTGATCATGAGGCTCATGCCGTTTCCGATCCCCCGCTCGGTGATCTGTTCCCCCAACCACATGACGAAGATGGCACCGGTGGTGAGCACCGTGACCATCGTGAGGCGGGTCCAGAGCGTCGGCGCTGGCACCGCTCCCGGGATGCTCTCGGTGAACAGGGCGAAGGTCCACGCCTGGGAGATCGCGATCACGATGGTCAGATAGCGGGTCCACTGGGTGAGCCGTTTCCGGCCCTCCTCCTCCTTCTGCATCTTGCCCACCGAGGGCACGATGCCGCCCGCGAGCTGGAAGATGATCGAGGCCGAGATATACGGCATGATCCCGAGCGCGAAGACCGTGGCCCGGGAGAGCCCGCCGCCCAGGGTGTCGTACAGATTGAAGAAGCCCGCCGCGGCCGAGGTCCGGATGAACTCCGAGATGGCCTGGACATTGACCCCCGGGGCGACGATGTGGGCCCCGCCCCGATAGACCACGAGCG
>JBBIMQ010000365.1:0-2803 GCA_037444345.1 Gemmatimonadota bacterium
GGAGGGTGAGCACGCGGGGCGGGGGCTCCTGCGCCTGGAGGGCAGGGGCCCCGAGCGCGAGCGGTACCGCGAGGAGCAGCGGGCGCATGTCAGGCAGCCTCCGGGAGGGTCTGGGGGCGGGCCACGATGCCGTAGAGCACGAGATCCACCGCGCCCTCGGCGACGGCCTCGCCCGCCAGCGGCTCGGGGTCGAAGCGGCCGAAGAAGCGGTGCAGGCCGCAGAGCATGGTCATGAGGGCGGGGATGCCGCGAGCGGCGAAGCGCGCCTGGGCCGGGCGGAACTCACCCCGCGCGACACCCCGGTCCAGCACCCGCTCGAGCAGGCGGCGCGACCGGAGGACCACTTCCTGGAAGTAGAACTGGGCGAGTTCGGGAAAGTGGTGAATCTCGCTCTGCACCAGGCGGGAGATGGAGGCCTGGCGCGGGTCGCTCAGGTGTTCCCACATGCGCCGGATCAGCTCTCCCAGCAGTTCGGGGCTGGGTCCCTCGAACTGGTCCACGAAGGCTTCGGCCCGGGCCAGGACGGCGCCCTTGAGGGTGCGGACGACCTCCCGGAAGAGCGTGTTCTTGGACCGGAAGTAGAGGTAGAGCGTTCCCTTGCTGACGCCGGCCCGGCGGGCCACGTCGTCGAGCCGGGCGCGGGCGAAGCCGCGCTCGCCAAAGACGGCAATGGCGGCCTGGAGGATCTCCTCGCGGCGGGCCTGGGGCCGGCGGCGCCAGCGGGGGCGGCGGGCGCGGGAGGGGCGGGGCATGAGCGCGTCTCCAAGTAACTGACCGGTCAGTAAATTAGCTCCGCGCCGCGAGCCCGTCCAGCCGAACCAGACCCCACCGGCTATCTGCCGACGCCATCGTGGCTTGCAACCCCTGCCCCTTCCTCCTACCTTAGGGGACGAACGCCGCCGGAGGTCCTCCCTGATGCCGGATCGCTTCCTCAGCTCCGACGACTACGACGAACACGCTCACCGCTTGTACAACGAAGGCCGCTTCGACGACGCTCTCGAACTCCTCCACGAAGGCATCCAGCTCTACCCCAACGCGGTCGAACTCCATGTGGGGATGGCCTATGCCTATCTCTCGCGGGAGGACTTCGCCTGGGCTCGGCGCAGCTTCGAACGCGCCCTCGCCCTCGACCCCGATCACGAAGATGCCCTCGCCGGCTATGGCGAGGCGCTGCTCAAGCTGGGAGACCGACAGGGCGCCCTGGCACAGTTCGAGCGACTCCTGGCGCTCGGCTTCCGGGAGGATCACGAGCTCATGCTGCAGGTCGGGCGGGCCCTCTTCCGGGAAGGGCTGCTCGCCGCGGCCCAGAAATTCTTCGAGTACGCGGTCAATGCCCAGCCGGACTGTCCCGAGGCCGCCGCCTGTGTCGGGTACGCCTGCCACCGCCTGGGTGACGAGGCCGCCGCCCTCTACTGGCTGCGCCGCTCCCTGCAAATCGACCCCCACTACAGCGAGGCCCGCATCTATCTCGCCAACATGCTGTACGACCGGGGGGAGACCGAGGCGGCCATGTACCACTTCCACCAGACCACCCCGGAGGACCACTACGACGAGCTGGGGCTCTGGCGCTACATCGAGCTCAAGCGAACCATCTACCGGCTCCCCGACGACGACCCCGAGCTGCGCCCCTGGTTCGTTCGGCTCGGCGAGGTGGCCGGCGAGCTCGACCCCGTAGACCAGCTCCTGGCCGAAGTGGAGGCCACCCAACCGGACGGCTCGCTCCGCGACCCGGCCCAGCTCGAGCTGTTCGGCACCTTGCTCACCGAGCTGCAGGCGATGCAGAAGCGGCCCGCCGCGGCGGGGCAGCATGCCGTCGCCACCCTCTCCGGCAGGACCTTTCGCGGCACCTGGGACGAGATCCTGGACCAGATGAAAAACGCCGAGCGGGAGTGGGCCGACGCTTCGCTCGCCGAGTTCATGGCCGACCTCGCCCGGCGGGGCGCCGCCGAGACCGGTGTGGTCATCCCCACGACCGATGCAGAGTCCTTCATCCGGGGCAGCGCGGCGGCGGGGGTGATCCGGATTCTGCACTAGCGGGTAGCTGCGACGGCCCGGCCCCCTCGCCGAGGCGGGCTGGAGTGCCGCCCGTTCGATGCCCCTCACGCTCCCTGTCTCCTGGACCGCCGGAGTCCGCCGGGACGTGCTGCCGAACGGCCTCACGGTCCTGGTCCAGCGCGATGCCTCCGCGCCAGTGGCCGCCGTGGTCACCCACATCAAGGCGGGGTTCTTCGATGAGCCGGACCGCTGGGTCGGGATCTCCCATGTGCTGGAGCACATGTTCTTCAAGGGGACGCCGACGCGCGGGGTGGGACAGATCGCCCGGGAGACCAAGGCCGCCGGCGGCTATCTCAACGCCCACACCAGCTACGACCACACCGCCTACTTCGTGGTGCTGCCCGCTCAGCGGCTGGCCGAGGCCGTGGCGATTCAGGCGGATGCGCTGCAGCACCCGCTACTCGATCCCGGGGAGCTGGCCCGGGAGGTTCAGGTCATCATCCAGGAGGCCCGGCGCAAGCTCGACACGCCCGGCACGATGGTGCAGGAGACGCTCCATGCGGTGATGTTCGATCGGCACCGGATGCGCCGCTGGCGGATCGGCACGGAGCAGACGCTGGCCAGCTTCACCCGCGACGATGTCGCGGCCTATTACCGGTCGCGCTACGTGCCCGAGCGAACCATCGTCGCGATCGTGGGCGACGTGGACGAGGAGGCCGCGCTCGCCCTCGCGCGGCAGGCCTACGGCGGCTGGCCGGCGGCCCCGGGCGCTGTGGATCGGTCGCCCGAGGAGCCGGAGCGGCGGGAG
>JBBIMQ010000366.1:0-2775 GCA_037444345.1 Gemmatimonadota bacterium
CGCCTGGCGCCGGCCCGCTTCCGCCAGCACCCGCCGCGCCACCTCGGCGATGACCCCGGCGGAGGCCATCCCCCGCCCCAGGCGCATCTTGGCCCCGGGGCCCACGGTGCGGGCCAGCACCCGACCGTCCTCCGCCGCGACGATCGCGGTCTTGGTGCCGCCCACGTCCGCACCGAGAATGAGCTTGGTCATGTCGCCTTCCGGGCCGGTGAAGGAAACAGGCTGAACCCGATCCCCGCCAGAACGGTGATCGCCGTCCCGAGCGGGACATACCAGGGCCAGGCGAGCGCCGCCGCCGGCGCGAGCCATCCCAGCGCCGGCAGCCCGCTCAACCGCCCGGCAAAGAACACCACCAGCATCACCCCCACGCCGCTGGCCACGGCGCCCACCACATCGCGCCCCCGTGCCCGCGGCCACCCTCCGGCGAGGAGGTAGGCGCCGAGCAGGCCGCCATAGGTGATGGACGCCACCGAAAGCGCAAACACCACCACCGGCGTCTGACTGCCGCCCGCGATCCGATAGAACAGGAGCGCACCCGCCGTGATGATGGCGGCCCAGGCCGCCGAGCACCACCGGCCGATCCGGAGCAGGTGCGCCGGATCGCGACGGCCGGTCCAGCCCGCGTACAGGTCGTGGGTCAGGGAGGAGGCGAGGGCGTTGATCGCCGAGCTTTGCGTGCTCATCGCCGCCGCAAGCACCGCTGCGACCACCAGCCCCGCCACCCCGGTCGGCAGATGGCCGACCACGAACCGGGGGAAGATCCGATCGGCGGGAAGGTCCGCCGGCGCCTGCCCCGCCGCCCAGATCGCGGTGCCGGCCAGCAGGAACAGCGCAAACTGGAGCAGGACCACCACCCCCGAGCCCACCAGCGCCCCGCGAGCTGCCGCGAGACTCCGGCTTGCCAGAAGGCGCTGCACGATCAGCTGGTCGGTCCCATGCGAGGCCGCGGACAGGAGACCCCCACCCACCAGCCCCCCCCAGAGCGTGTAGGTCCGGACGAAATCCAGCCCGGGGTGGACCAACCGCAGCTTGCCCTCGGTCGCCGCCGCCGCCAGGACCGAATCGAGACCGCCGGCCAGAGCGGCAGCCGTGGCCAGAACGGCGACGCCTCCCGCGACATAGACCAGCCACTGCAACACGTCCACCCAGACCACGGCCTTGAGCCCGCCGTGCCAGGTGTAGAGGAGCGTCACCGAGGCCGGCACCCCCCAGTTCGCGAGCAGGGCGAGCGGCAGCGCGCTCGCGTACACCCGCACCGAGTCGCCCAGTGCCCGGGTCGCGAGAAACACCACCGAGGCGAGCCGCCGCGTTCCCGGGCCGAACCGCGTCTCGAGCCGGGCATAGGCAGTCTCCTGCTCACCGCGGAAATAGCCGGGGAGGAGCCACGCCGCCACACCGATCCGGCCTGCCAGATAGCCCAGCGGGAGCTGGAGGAAGGTGAGATCGCCCCGGGCGGCCAGGCCGGGCGTCGAAATGACCGTGATCGCCGAGGTTTCCGTCGCGACGATCGAGAGCAGAATGGCCCAGGCGGGGAGGTCCCGGGCACCGAGGAAGTAATCCCCGGCGGTGCGCTGCCGGCGCCCCACCCACAGCCCGATGCCCAGCGTGAGGGCGAAATAGAGGATGATGACGCCGAGATCGGTGGGGGACAGACGGGCTCTCCTCGGTGGACGATCACCCGCCGGCGGTGCGCGGGATGAGCGGCGAGAAGCGAACTGTCAACACGGAACGGGGGGCTCCGCGCCTCGGCGGGGCCCCCCGTTCACCGGTCACCGGCAGCCGTTGCCCACCACTAGGCCGTAAAGCTGCTCCCGCACCCGCAGCCGCCGGTCGCGTTGGGGTTGTTGAAGGTGAACCCGGACCCCTGCATGGAGGACACGTAGTCAATGGTGGTGCCGTTCAAGTACTGCGCGCTGAAACCGTCCACGAAGACCCGCACCTGATTGACGTCCAGGACCATGTCGTCTTCCAGGGGCCGTTCCTCGATGTTCAGGCTGTAGCGGAAACCCGAGCATCCTCCCGGGAGCACGCTCACGCGAAGCCCCGCCGACTCGGACGGGACCTGCTCGGCTTCCATGAACTTGCGCACCTCCTCCGCCGCGCGATCGGTGAGGTTGATCGCGAAGCCCGGGGCGCTCGTCTGGGGTTCGATGCCCGCCATATCCACTCCTTCCAGAAACCGGCGCGGCGCGCCGGGATCGTGTCCATCGGAAAGCTAGGGGAGACGGCAGTGGCCTGTCAACGTGGCGTCAGCGTACCGCGCGCCGCCAATCCCTTGTGCTCCAACGAGAAAGGCTTCGCCCCTCCCTGCCTCACCGGTGAAGCCCTGTTCCCATCCCCCAGGCCGGCGGCAAGCTGACCGGCAACTGCCCGGTGATCGGCGAGCGGCCCGAGAGGGCTCGGGCTACGGCGGTTTCGGCGAGCGAGTTCGCGCTCCAGGCCAGGAGGTAGGACCGCGTGTGCCGGGTTTGCAGGCCCACATAGGGCGAGCCGAGCGAGACGAGGACGGTGCGGCGCAGGCGGTTTGCGCTGTCAATGAGCCGGGCCACCGGCTCGGGAAGCGCCACGGTGCCCTTGCGCGGATTGGCTCGCGCCGAGACGGCGAAAACCACGTAGGGATGGGCGCGGACCAGCGCCCGCACCGAGTCCCGGCTTTCGGCCCCGCTGGCGGGCCAGAGGCGGAAGGTGGTGACCGTGTGGCCATAGTTCCGCAGTTCGGTGGCGAGTCTGGACCCCACCGTGGCGGCGTTCTCCTCGCCGTAGGTGATGAGCACG
>JBBIMQ010000367.1:0-2753 GCA_037444345.1 Gemmatimonadota bacterium
GCACCCCCCGTGTCATTGCGAGGAGGCCCCGGAGGGGCCGACGAAGCAATCCCGCCGGCCCCGGGCAAATGACGCCCGGAACCCTCAACCTCCTCGCAACCCCGCCTTCCCCACCCTTTCCTGACCCGTACCTTTAGCTTTCCGGGCGATGACTTCCCTCTTCCAGCTTCCCGAGCCTCTGGCGGCCCGGCTCCGGCCCCGGACGCTCGAGGAGTGTCTGGGCCAGGACCACCTCCTCGCCCCTGGCCGGCCCCTCGGCGACGCGATCCGGCGGGGCGACGTGGGGAGCTCGATCTTCTGGGGGCCGCCCGGCTCCGGGAAAACCACGCTCGCCCGGCTGGTGGCGCACTATACCGACCGGGAGTTCGTCGAGTTCTCCGCCGTCACCGAGGGGGTGGCGCGGGTGCGCGAGATCATCCGGGAAGCCGAGGGCCGGCGCCTCCTCGGGCGCGGCACCGTGCTCTTCTGCGACGAGATCCATCACTTCAACCGTGCCCAGCAGGATGCCTTCCTGCCTCACGTCGAGCGCGGTACCGTGACCCTGATCGGTGCCACCACCGAGAACCCGAGCTTCGAGCTGAACGGGGCGCTCCTGTCGCGCTGCACGGTCTATGTGCTCCGGCCGCTCGAGCCCGCGGTCATCCTGGCCCTGCTCCGGCGGGCCCTCGGCGACCGGGAGCGGGGGCTCGCCCACCTCGATCTCGGCGTCGAGCCGGGGGCCCTCGAGCTCCTCGCCGAACTCGCCGCCGGCGCCGCCCGGCGGGCGCTCACCACCCTGGAGACCGCGGCGCTCCAGGCGGGGCCCGGGGGCCGGCTCACTCGCGAGGGCATCGCGGCGGCGCTGGCGCGGCGGATCCCCGCCTACGACAAGAACCGCGAAGAGCACTACAACATGCTCTCCGCCTACCACAAGGCGCTCCGGGGAAGCGACCCCCAGGGTGCCCTCTACTGGATGGCGCGCATGCTCGAGGCGGGCGAGGATCCGATGACGCTCTTCCGCCGGGCCATCGCCATGGCGGCGGAAGACATCGGCCTCGCCGACCCCGAGGCGCTCAAGCTCGCCGTCGCCGCTCGCGATGCCTATCACATGCTGGGCGCCCCCGAGGGCTACCTCCCGCTCGCCGAGATGACGGTCTACCTCGCCACCGCGCCCAAATCGAACCGGACCAAGCTGGCCCTGGACGCGGCCCTCGAGGCGGCGCGGGAAACGCCCGCGGCCCCGGTGCCTCTCCACATCCGGAACGCGCCGACCGGGCTCATGAAGGAGCTGGGCTACGGGGCCGGTTACCGCTACGCCCACGACTCGCCCGCCGGTTACGTCCCGCAGGAGTACCTCCCCCCGGAGCTCAGGGACCGCCCGTTTTATGAGCCTGGGAGTGCCGGTTTCGAGAAGCGAATCAAGGAGCGGATGGACTGGTGGGCCAGGCAGAAGGGCGAGGGGACCGGCGGCGGCTGAGGACCGGCTGGTTGCGGGCGCGGCCCCGCCGGCCAGCCGTCACCGGCTCAGCGCGTCCAGGAGCGACCTCGTCCCGAAGAACGCCACCGCCCCGAGGAAGAACGCCACCGGCATCTGCCACCGCCGCCGGGTCTGGAGTTCCGGGACCAGGTTCGACGCCGCCACGTAGAGGGTCACGCCGGCCGCTATCGCGAGGCCGTGGTTGACGAGCACCGGGGTCACCTCGGTGAGCAGCACCCCGGCCACGGTGGCGTGTCCCAGCGCGCCGGCCGCGGACACCGCGCGGCCGCGGCTCTGGCCGCCCGCCAGCATGACGCTCGCCATCGCCACGCCCTCGGGGAGCTTGTGGAAGAAGACGGCCAGAAACACCAGCACCCCGAGTTCGCCCGAGACTCGGAACCCGCTGGCGATGGCGACCCCGTCGAAAAAGGTGTGGAGCAGGAGACCCACCAGCGCGCTGACTCCCTGGGCGGCGCTGATCCGATGGGTCTCCTCGCCGAAGTGGAAGTGCGGCACCAGGACGTGCTGGGCGAGGTGCACCGCGAGGTAGCCGCCCAGGATGAAGAGCGGGGCGTCGCGTCTGGCCTCGATGGCCTCCGGCGCCACTTCGAGCAGGGCGACGGCGAGCATGAACCCGGCCCCGAAGGCGAGGAAGGTCTCGATCACCGCCAGACTGCGGCGCTCCTCGCGGATCACCGCCATGCCGCCCACCAGGTTGCCCAGGGCGGCCATCAGGGCGAAGAACAGGGCCGTCACGTCATCGCCCTCGCGCGCTCCAGGAGCAGCTCCCGCCGGTTGAGGGCCGGGTCGTCCACCACGAGCGCCAGCAACCGGTCGAGCACGGCGCCCATCTGGGGACCCGGTTCGATCCCGATGGCGCGGAGATCGTCGCCCGTGACCGCCAGTCCCTTCCGCGTGACCGGCTCCCCCCGCTGCCGGATGCCCCGCATCACGGCTGCCCACGCGGGTTCCACGCCATGCCTGAGGTGCCAGATGGTAGTGAGGTCGTCGGCCGCGTCACCCACCGCCGCCATCCAGCGGCGGACCGCGACCGGCGAATCTCCGGCTGGTTCGGGCGGGCCGGCCATCACGGCGGCCACCCGCGCGATCTCGGCGTTGGAGGCCTTGAGTCGCGAGAGCACGGCGATGGGGTCGAGACAGAGCAGCGCCGTGAGCAGGACCGGGTCGCGCTTGACTCCCGGGCCGATCCGGCCGAGCGCTGCGACGAGGGCCGCCCCGTGCCCCGCCGGCCCCGGCTGCGACGGAGCGCCACCCGGCCGGCCCTCGGGGGCCGGCG
>JBBIMQ010000368.1:0-2747 GCA_037444345.1 Gemmatimonadota bacterium
CCCTGCCTCGGGCCCATGGCTCTGCCCTCTTCCAGCGAGGCGAGACCCAGGCGCTCGTCACCGTGACGCTCGGGACCCAGGAGGACGAGCAGCGGATCGACAGCATCGATACCGTGGGCGAAGCGTCCAAGTCCTTCATGCTGCACTACAACTTCCCGCCCTATTCGACCGGCGAGGTGAGGCCGATCCGGGGGACCAGCCGGCGCGAGATCGGGCACGGGGCGCTCGCGGAGCGGGCGCTGCAGCCGCTCCTGCCGGACTACGAGCAGTTCCCCTACACCGTCCGGGTGGTCTCGGAGATCCTGGAATCCAACGGCTCCTCCTCGATGGCCACGGTCTGCGGTGGCTCGCTGGCGCTGATGGACGCCGGGGTCCCGATCAAGGCGGCGTGCGCCGGGGTCGCCATGGGGCTCGTCAAGGAAGGGAGGAAGGTCGCGGTCCTGACCGACATCCTGGGCGCCGAGGATCACCTGGGCGACATGGACTTCAAGGTCGCGGGGACCGCGCGGGGCATCACCTCGATTCAGATGGACATCAAGATCGAGGGGCTCGATCTCAAGATCATGGAGGAGGCCCTGGAGAAGGCGCGCAAGGGCCGGCTCCATATCCTGAAGGAGATGAACAAGGTACTGGCGGCGCCGCGGAAGGAGCTGTCCAAGTATGCGCCGCGCATCATCACCCTCATGATCAAGCCGGACAAGATCGGCGACGTGATCGGCCCCAAGGGCAAGACGATCCGCTCCATCCAGGACGCCACCGGTGCCACGATCACCATCGAAGACAGCGGCCTCGTCACGATCGCCTCGGGGGGCGGCGAGAGCGGGGAGAAGGCGCGGAAGATGATCGAGGCGATGGTGGCCGAACCGGAGGTGGGGGCGGTGTACGAGGGGGTGGTCAAGAGCACGACGAGCTTCGGCGCGTTCGTCGAGATCCTGCCGGGGGTCGAGGGCCTGCTGCACATCAGCGAGCTCCAGCACGGGCGCACCGAGAAGACCGAGGACGTGGTCAAGAAGGGCGACACCGTGCGGGTCAAGCTGCTCGAAGTGGACGAGAAGGGACGCCTGCGCCTGTCACGGAAGGCCTTGCTCGAAAAGTAGCCGACGCCGCCGTGGACACGATCCACCTCGACGCGGGACTCGCCCAGACCGTGTTCCCCAACGGGCTCACGGTCCTGACCGAGGTGCTCCCCGGGCTGCGGTCGGTCGCCGTCGGGGTGTGGGTCCGCACCGCGAGCGCCCACGAGCCACGGCCCAAGATGGGTGTCTCCCACCTGCTCGAGCACATGGTCTTCAAGGGCACGGAGCGCTACCCGGCCCGGCAACTGGCCCTGGAGCTCGAAAGCCGGGGCGGAAGCCTCGACGCCTACACCAGCCGGGATCACACCAACTACCAGGCTCACGTCCTGGACGCCGACCTCCCCCGCGCCCTGGACGTGCTCACCGATCTGGTCCGCCGCCCCCTCCTGCGCGAGGAAGATCTCGCCCTGGAGCGGAATGTCGTGCTGGAGGAGATCGCCCAGGTGGAAGACACGCCCGACGATCTCGTCTTCGAGTTCTTCCAGAGCCAGCTGTGGCCGGACCATCCCTACGGCTACTCGATCCTGGGGACGCGGCAGACCGTGAGCCAGCTCGAGGCCAGCGATCTCCGCCAGCTTCACGGGTCGGGCTACTATCCGGCCAACTGCGTGGTGGCCGCCGCCGGCCGGCTGGAGCACGAGCGGGTGCTCGAGCTCTTGGTGCGCGAGGGCTGGGCGGAGGCAGGCTCGATCACCAGCGCCCGGGAGCCGGTGCCGCCGGCTCCCGCCCGCCGGGGCGTGATGGCATCGGTCGAGCGGGACGGCGCCCAGGTGCATCTGGTCTTCGGCTCCGACACGTTCCCCTACCGCGACCGTCGGCGCTTCGCACTCTCCATCGTGACCAACGTGTTCGGCGGCGGGATGTCGAGCCGGCTGTTCCAGCGGGTCCGCGAGGAGCTGGGCCTGGCCTACGCGGTGTACGCCTACCAGCAGTTCTTCCAGTCGGCCGGGGTCGCCGGGGTCTACGTCGGCACCCAGCCCGCCACCGCGCTCAGGGCCCTGGAGACGGTGCGCGAGGAGTACGCCCGGCTTGCCCGCGAGGGGCTGACCGCCGACGAGCTCGCAGCGGGCAAACGGCAGCTCAAGGGGCAGCTGATGCTCTCGCTGGAAAGTCCGGTCAGCCGGATGAACCGGCTCGCCACGGTGGGGCTGCACGACGAACCCTATCGCCGGCTGGAGCAACTCCTGGAGGAGATCGAGGCCGTGACCCGGGACGACGTGGCGGCCATCTCGGCGGAGTTCTTCGCCCCCGAACGGCAGACCATCGTCCGGCTGGGCCCCGCCGGCTGAAGGGGGCCGGCATCTCGGCCGGTCCCGACCGAACCCCACGTTCACCGGAGACCAGGATCCCATGATCATCGGTGTCCCCAAGGAGATCAAGCCTCACGAGCACCGCGTCGCCCTGGTGCCGGCCGGCGCCGAAGCGTTCGCGTCCCGGTGGCACCAGGTCCTGGTGGAAGCGGGGGCCGGCGCCGGCAGCGGGTTTTCCGATGAGGCCTATGCCGCCGCCGGCGCCCGCATCGTCGCCTCGGCCGATCAGCTCTGGGCCGAGGCCGACATGATCATCAAGGTCAAGGAGCCGATCGCACCAGAATGGCCGCGGATGCGCCCGGGCCAGGTGATCTACACCTATTTCCACTTCGCCGCTTCCGAAGAGCTCACCCGAGCGGTG
>JBBIMQ010000369.1:0-2723 GCA_037444345.1 Gemmatimonadota bacterium
TGGCGGCCCAACCCCCTCATTGACGACGGCCACTACAACATCGCGGGGTTCGGGGCGGAGTACGACGGCCGTAATGCCCGGGACGAGCCCACCTCGGGGTGGTGGCTGCGCGGCAGCGTCGAGCACGCCTCCAGCAGCGACGTGGCGCCGGTGGCGCTGCCCACCGCCGTGCGGCGGCCGATCCCGGTGGGGGAGTACGGCTACGGCCGGTTCACCCTCGACCTGCGGCGGTACAACCGGCTCTCGGCGGACGCCCGGCTCAACCTCCGGCTCTGGACCAGCGGCTGGCTGGCCGGCGACCCGCTGCCGGTCCAGCGCCGTTTGTCGTTAGGCGGGGTGGACCTTCTACCCGGCTATCCCTTCCGCGCGCTCACCTGCGCCCCGGCCCGGTTCCGGGACCCGGCGGACCCCGCCCTCTGCGACCGGGCCCTCGTGGTCCAGGCCGAATTCCGGCACCGGCTCGGGCTCAGGCTGGGGACCACGCTCCGCGACCCCGACCACCCCGAGTATTCCCGGTTCCTCGGCATCCACGATGCCGAACTCGTGATCCTGGGCAACAGCGGCACCGCCTGGCTCGCCGGCGACGGCCCCGGCCGGGTGCCGAGCGACCGGATCCCGGCGATCGGGGAGTGGAAGGCCGACGTGGGCCTCGGCATTGACGCCGGCTGGATCGCCGGGTACCTGGCCAAGGCGGTCACCGACGGTGAGGCGGTACGCTTCTATCTGCGGCTGGGGCGGCGGTTCTGAGGCTGGTCGGTGAGGGGCGAGCGGTGAGCGGCCCGGTGCGCGGCGCGGTGCTCGGCATCCTCCTCGCGGTCGCCGGCGGACCGGCGCTCGCCGCGCAGGGTGCCGGCGCCGTCCGGCTCGAGATCGCCCTGAGCCCCGACACCGCCCCGAGCGGCCGCCGGTTTCCCAGCGTCCGCGCGGTAAATCTGCTGGGCGACACCCCGTGGCTCGACGCCCTCCGGCAGGGGCTCCCGCTCCGGCTCCGGTACCGGCTCGAGCTGTGGCGCTCGCGGGAGGCCTGGCTCGACGCCCTCGAAAGCCAGACCGAATGGAATCTCCTGGTCCGGCACGAGCCGCTGCTGGACCAGTTCACCCTGATCCAGCTCGAGCGCCGCCGGCGGGTCGAGCGGCGGCTCGGCACCGCCGGGGCGCTGGCCGAGGTGCTGGGCGCGCGCTACGACATCCGGGTGGCACCCACCTCGCCGGGCCAGTACTACTACGTGGCGAGCCTCGAGGTGAGCGCCCTCGCCGAGAGCGACCTGGACGAGATCGAGCGGGTGTTCCGGGGCGAACTCCAGGCGGTGGGCCAGGGGGGCAGCACCCTGGGCCAGAGCGCCCGCCGCCTGGTGCTCAGGCTGGCAGGGCTCCCCACGCTCAAGCTGTCGGCGCGGTCGGAGCCGTTCGTGGTACGGTGAGGGGGACGAGGCCGCGGCCTCAGGAGACCGCGGCGAGCTCCCCGGCCCTCGCCGCCGGGCCCTCGATCACCCCGCCCAGGGCCCGGAGCGCTTCCTCGCCGTAGAACAGCCGGATGTACTTGGCCTGGGTGGTGGTCAGGCGGCGCACCGCCCACGACAGGTGCACGAAGTGCGGCTCCCGGGGGTGGGAGTAGGGATGCATCCCGCATTCCTGCGGCAGCCGGTTCCCCTTGCGGGTGTTGCAGGTGCTGCACGCCGTGACCACGTTGGTCCAGTCGTTGGTCCCCCCGCGCGAGAGCGGGACCAAGTGGTCCCGCGTGAGGCACTCGCGCGGCCGGAGCTCCACCTGCGACCGGTGGCAGTACTGGCAGCGGTAATGATCGCGGGCGAAGAGGAAGGTGTTGGTGACCTGGCGGCGGAACCGGCGGGGCACGTGGACGAACTTCATCAGCCGGATGATCGCCGGTTTGGGGAGGACGAGGCGCGCGCTCCGCACCACGTCCGCTTCCTCCGCTTCGACGATTTCCGCCTTCCCCTCGATGACCAGCCGGAGCGCCCGGCGTACCGGGACCATGGTGAGGGGCTCGAACGAGGCATTGAGGGCCAAGCACCGCATCGCCCAATCGTAACGGCGCCTCACGCCGGGGGCAAGCAAGCTGCTAGCGGGCCAGCGCGGCGAGCCGGGCCTCGACCAGCTGGCGCTGCCGGGGGTTCCGGGCCACGACCAGCAAGGTGTCGTCGCCCGCCAGGGTGCCGATGATCTCCCGCCACCCCGCCTGGTCCAGGGCGGCCGCCACGGCGGGGGCGCCCCCGGTGGCCGTCTTGATGACGATGAGCGGCCCGGTCCCCTCGATGCTCACCATGAGTGTGGGGAGCACCTGGCCCAGATCCGGCTTGATCGAGCCCTCGTGGGGGTTGGCGTAGTACGAGCCCCCCTCGGGATCCACCAGCTTGGCGAGCCCCAGCTCCCGGATATCCCGCGAGAGGGTGGCCTGGGTGACGACGATCCCCTCCGCCGCCAGCGCCTCGCGCAGTTCGTCCTGGCTCTGGATCTTCCGGTCCCGGACGATGCGGAGAATGGCGGCGTGGCGTTGCAGTTTCATGGGCGTGTTGACCGTGGGCGGCGAACCGGGAGGCCGGGCCTGAGGGGGGGCGAGGTCTCGATCATCTCTGCGAACCCATTCCACCTACCCCACCCCCAGCCCCGATCCCGCGCCTCCCCCATGCCACACCTCCCGACCGCCGAGTACCGTGAGCACGACATCGGCCCGGGTGCGCGACACAAGGGTATCCGCCACGCGG
>JBBIMQ010000370.1:0-2700 GCA_037444345.1 Gemmatimonadota bacterium
ACGAGGCCCGTTTCGCCTGGACCGGCCCTTCGACCAGCCGGTCGCTGCGGTGTACATGTGCCTCTGGCACAAGCTGGACCCCCAGTTCACCAACAACGGCAATGCAGGCACCAAGCTCGGTTTCTTACTTACTCCGTACCAGGGCGGATCCGGGGGACTCAACCACTACTTCAACCTGACCGACCGGCTCGGCGTCAATCTCCAGAGTGCCGGGGGGAATCTCAACCGGAACATCTTCGCGCGATACGATATGATGGCCAATCGGGGGCGCTGGCATCAGTTGGAGTTCCTGGTGATCGGGAACTCGGACGGCTCCCCCGGGGTCGCCCGGATCTGGGTGGATGGGCGCGAGGTCCTGAACCAGGCTGATGTTCGATTCTTCTTCCCGGGGCAACGGGCCGCCTTCTCCGGGGTCACCTGGAACCCGACTTACGGCGGAGGTCTGAATCCTGTACCCCGCGACCTCTACCAGCGAATCGGCCGGTGGTACATTAGCGGCCGCCCCTGAGAGGGATTCCGATGCGGCTGCTCTTCCTTTGCGAGGGTGATGCCGAGCATCCTCACGGCTCCTTCTCCGGTATTTCGCACAGCATTCTCAACCACTTGCGCGCCGCGGGTCATTGGGCCCGCACCGCTGACGTGGACCTCTACGGACTCCGCCGGTGGCTGGCGGCGGCTGCCACGTTCACCCCGATCAGCCGCCGGTGGAGTGTCCGCTACCACCTGGGAGCCGTGCCGTTCCGGCTCCGGAGCAGGCTCGCGGCCCGGGCGCTCAGAAGGGCCGGCGCTGACTCCTGCGATGCGATCCTTCAGATCGGGGCGACATTCGCCAGCTACCCTGCCACCCGGCGGCCCGTCTTTCTTTATTGCGATTCCAACATCCGGATGGCCGAGCGGGGCGCGGAGTCCGGGCAGTCCCAGGCGGCGTGGCTCGAACCGGGCGAGCTGGAAGCCGTCGTGCGCCGCGAGGCCGGGGTATATCGCAACGCGGCCGGCATCTTCGCGATCAGCGAGCGGCTCAGGCGGTCCTTCGTCGAGGATTTCGGACTGCCTTCCGAGCGAGTCCACACCGTCTATGCCGGCCCCAACTTCCCGGCTCCCGTCCCGCCGGTGGCGCCGCGGCCGGCGGACCGGCCGCCTACGGTCTTGTTCGTCGGGGTCCGGTTCGAACGGAAAGGAGGCGATCTCCTCCTCCGGGCGTTTACCAGGCTGCGAGAACGGGTGCCCGGAGCGAGGCTCCGGATCATCGGGCCCCGGGCGCTCGAGATTCGCCAGGATGGCGTGGAGTGCCTCGGTTTCCTCCGGAAGGACGAGCCCTCGGAGTGGGCTCGGCTGGTCGAGGCGTACCGCGAAGCGGACGTGTTCTGCCTGCCGACCAGGTACGAGCCGTTCGGCATTGTCTTCGTCGAGGCCATGGCCTTCGGACTCCCGTGCGTGGGACCAGCCGCCTGGGCGATTCCTGAGATGGTCGTGGACGGGGAGACCGGATTCCTGGTACCCCCGGAGGATCCGGACGCCCTCGCGGATCGGCTGGTGCGGCTACTCGAAGATCCCGAGCTCGCCCGCCGCATGGGTGCAGCCGGCAGGACCCGGGCCGAGCGGTACTTCACCTGGCCGGCCGTGATCCGCCGGATGACGGATGTGATGGAGGGGCTTGTGGCCGGAGGGAGCCATTCGCGGGTGGAGGAGGGCTCGTGCTGAGGGCGGCTCTGCGCCGGCTTGCATCGGGCGGTGTGATCCTGTGTTACCACGGCCTCACCGATTCCCTCTGGCCGGCGGCGAGCCCGATACATCTGCCGCGCGAGCTGTTCGAGAGTCAGGTGGACCTGCTGCGCCGGTGTGCCCGCCTGGTCTCGTTGCGGGACCTGCTTGAAGCGCATTACGCCGGCCGCGACACTCGGGGGCTGGTGGCACTCACCTTCGACGACGCCTACGCGTCATTGATGCCGAGTGCTTCTTTTTTCCGATCCGAGAAGGTACCGATCACGGTGTTCGTCGTGACCGGGGCGGCGGAGAGCGCGGCGCCTTTCTGGTGGGACCGAATAGAGGATCTGTTCCCACGCGTGTCCCCCGAGCGGTGGCGGCGCTTCGAGGACGACACCGGGCTTCCGGACGACTACCGCCGGGGGCAGCCACCAGCGTACGGCCCCTTGCGCCCGCTCCGGCAATGGGTGCTCGCGGTTTACCGGGGGCGGTGGCCGGGGGTTCTCGAGCCGGCCCTGGCCGGGTTCGAGGACGAGATGGGATTCCGTACGGTGCAGCGGGCCATGAGCTGGGAGGAGCTGCGGGAGCTGAGTGCGATGGCGCCGGTGGAGATCGGGGTTCACACCCAGACGCACCCGGTCCTTCCCTTGGTGGACGAGGAGGACTTCGAACGCGAGGTGCGGGGGGCGTGGGATGCCGTCGAGACCCGCCTCGCCCGCGCGCTTCCGGTGCTGGCAATTCCCTACGGCCTGTACGATGAGCGCACGGTGCCGCTCGCCAACCGGGCAGGAATGCGCGCAGCTCTCTCGCTGGAGCCCCGGTCGTTACGCCGGACCGAACCGGGAGCGCTCCCGCGGCACTGCCTCACGATCCGCGAGGCCCATTGGAAGCTCGCCGTCCGGCTGACCGGCCTGGCAGACCTGATCGGAGCCGCACGAGGGGGGGGGAACCGTTACCCGGCCCTCCCCTCGGCCACGACGTAAGGGGACTTGACCA
>JBBIMQ010000371.1:0-2696 GCA_037444345.1 Gemmatimonadota bacterium
GACGATGGACCTGGTGAAGTACTACGGCGGTGAGCCGGCCAACTTTCTGGACATCGGGGGCAGCTCCAATCCCGAGAAGGTGGTGAACGCGCTCCGCATCATCACCGCGGATCCGCGGGTCAAGGCGATTCTCTTCAACATCTTCGGCGGGATCACCCGCACCGACGATGTCGCCAACGGGATCCGGGAGGCGCTGGCCCAGTTCCCCGTCAAGGTGCCGATCGTGGTCCGGCTCACCGGCACCAACGAGGCTGAAGCCGTGAAGATCCTGCAAGGGATCGGCATGACGGCCCTGTCCGACATGGACGAGGCCGTTCAGCGGGTCGTGGCGCTGGCGCGGGGGTCCGCATGAGCGTCTTCATTGACCGGCAGACCCGACTGCTGGTCCAGGGCATCACCGGGCGCGACGGCTCGTTCCACACTCGCCAGATGCTCGAGTATGGCACCGCGGTGGTGGCGGGGGTGACGCCGGGCAAGGGCGGCCAGCTGTTCGACGGGCGGGTTCCGGTGTTCAACACCGTGGCCGAGGCGGTCCGGGAAACCGGGGCCAACACCAGCGTCATCTACGTGCCGCCGGCGGGCGCGGCGGGGGCCATCTACGAGGCGGCGGACGCCGGGATTCGTCTCATCGTGTGCATCACCGAGGGTGTCCCGGTGATGGACATGACCCGGGTGCTTCCCTTCGTGCGCGAGCGGGGCAGCCGGCTGATCGGCCCCAACTGCCCGGGCCTCATCACGCCGGGGGAGTGCAAGGTCGGCATCATTCCCGGGAACATCTGCCGCCCGGGGCGGGTGGGGCTGGTTTCCCGGAGCGGGACCCTCACCTACGAGGTGGTGCATCACCTGACCCGGGACGGGATCGGCCAGTCCACCTGCGTCGGGATCGGAGGCGATCCCCTGAACGGCACCTCGTTCATCGACTGCCTCGGCGCGTTCGAGGACGATCCGGTCACGGAGGCCATCGTTCTGATCGGCGAGATCGGAGGCACCGACGAACAGGATGCCGCGGCGTTCGTGCGCGAGCGGGTGCGAAAGCCGGTGGTGGGGTTCATCGCCGGCCAGACCGCCCCGCCTGGCCGGCGGATGGGGCATGCCGGCGCCATCATCTCCGGCGGCTCGGGTACCGCCGCGGAGAAGATTGCGGCCTTCGAAGCGGCCGGGATCGGGGTCATGCGCCGGCCGGCCGATGTGGTGCGACTGGTCCGGGAGAGGCTCGGCCGGTCGGGGTAGCCGTGGACCGTTCACCCTGGAGACTCGTGTGGCACCGGAACTCACGCTCGGCATCATCAAGCCCGACGCGCTGGAACGTGGCAAGGCGGGCCTGATCCTCGCCCACCTGGAGCGGGAGGGATTCGTGCTCCGCGCCGCCCGGCTGGTCAAGCTCACCCCGGCCGAGGCGGCGGCCTTCTACGCGGTGCACCGGGAGCGGCCCTTCTTCCGGGATCTGGTCAGCTTCATGACCAGCGGGCCCTGCCTCCCCCTGGCGCTGGAGCGGGAGAATGCGGTGGCGCACCTGCGTGCCGTGATCGGGGCGACGGATCCCGCCGAGGCCGCACCGGGGACGGTTCGCAAGCTGTACGCCGAATCCAAGGGGCGGAACGCCATCCACGGATCGGACAGCACGGAGAACGCCCAGCGCGAGGTGGCCTTCTTTTTCTCGGAGGGGGAGCTGGCAGGGCTCTGGGGCGGAGCATGATCCCTTGACCCAACTTGTTGTCCCGGCTAGCTTTTGCCGCTATGCTCCAGGTCGATCTACGGGACCTTCACCGGGGCCCGGTGGAGACCCTCGGTCGGCTTGAGGCGGCTGACCCGACGTTCGAGGGGCTCGAGCTCGAGTTAGATGGTCCCATTGAGGTCCGGGGCCGGTTGCAGCAGACCGGCGACCTGGAGTTCTTCTGGCACGCCACGCTGACCGGGACGCTGCGCGGGGCGTGCCGCCGGTGTCTCAAGGACCTCACCTACCCGCTCGACGCCGAGATCGAAGTCCTGCTCAGCGCCGATCCAGCCGTGGCGGAAGACCCTGCGGTCTATGTTCTGACCCAGCCGGTCACGCAGGTGGACGTGCGTCCGGTGGTGCGCGAGGAAGTGGCACTCGCGGTGTTGGCCTATCCGCTGTGCCGTGACGACTGCGCCGGGCTCTGCCCCCGGTGCGGGGCGGATCTGAATGCCGGGCCGTGCGGGTGCGCAAGCCTGGCCGAACCCGACTGAGGCTCCGATGGCGGTCCCCAAGCGCAAACTGTCCAAGTCTCGCAAGCGGCTGCGGCGCGGCCATCTCCGCGCCCGGGCCGTGCCGAGCCAGGCCTGCCCCCGGTGCGGCTCGCCCAAGCTGTCGCATCGCGTGTGCCCGACCTGCGGGTATTATCGCGGCAAGAAGATGGTCGAGGTCAGCGAGGACGCCTGAGCGTGATCCGCATCGCTCTCGACGCCATGGGGGGCGACCACGCCCCGCAGGCCGAAGTCGAGGGTGCGGTCCGGGCCCTGGGTGAGCTTCCCCCGGGGTTCGCGATTCAGCTCATCGGCCGCCAGGAGGCGATCGAGGCCGAGCTGGCGAAGTACCCCGAGGTGGACCGTACCCGGTTGCGGGTCCTCCATGCCCCGGACGTGATCGGCATGGACGAGAAGCCGCTCGCGGCCGTGCGGCGCAAGCCCCAGTCGAGCATCGTGGGCGGGCTGGGGCTGCATCGGGACGGCGAGGC
>JBBIMQ010000372.1:0-2692 GCA_037444345.1 Gemmatimonadota bacterium
TACACGGCGTGGTCGCGGGCCAGCAGCCGCGATCCCAGCTATCCGGTGCGCGGCCTGGAGCTGGCCGAGGTCGTGGGACTCCGGTCCACCTTCACCCGGCGGGGATACCTCGACGCCGTCACCCGGGTGCGGGACTACATCGTGGCGGGCGACATTTTCCAGGCCAATCTTTCCCAGCGGCTCGAGGCCGCGCTCGAGGAGGACCCCTGGCTTCTCTACAAGCGGCTGCGGGAGGTGAACCCGGCGCCCTTCGCGGCCTACCTCGAGTTCGACGGCCTCGCGATCGCCAGTGCCTCACCCGAGCGCTTCCTCCGGATGGACCCGGAGGGCCGGGTCGAGACCCGCCCCATCAAGGGCACCCGGCCGCGAGGACTCTCCCCGATCCACGACGCGGCGCTCGCACGGGCGCTCCAAGAAAGCGACAAGGACCGGGCCGAGAACCTGATGATCGTGGACCTCCTGCGGAACGATCTCTCCCGGGTCTGCCGGCCGGGGACGGTTCGCGTGCCGGAGCTGTTCACCTTGGAGGGGTACCGCACGGTGCACCATCTGGTCTCGACCGTCGTGGGGCAGCTCGCGCCCGGGCGGAGCGCTACCGACCTCCTTGCGGCGGCATTCCCGGGCGGCTCGATCACCGGGGCGCCGAAGGTACGCGCCATGGAGATCATCGCGGAACTCGAACCCACGCGCCGCGGCGTATATTGCGGAGCCATCGGCTACCTGAGCCTCACCGGCGCCATGGACACCTGCATCGTGATCCGTACCTGCCTCGTGGCCGGCGGCCGCGCCTACTTCTCGGCAGGGGGAGGGATCGTGGCGGATAGCGACCCCGAGGCGGAGTATCAGGAAACCCTCGACAAGGCCCGCGCGCTGGTCGCCGCGCTCGCGGGGGCGGTGACGACGCCGTGATCCTGCTCATCGACAACTACGACAGCTTCGTGTACAACCTGGCCCGCTACGTGGCGGAGCTGGGCCAGGAACCCGTGGTCCGGCGGAACGATGCCGTCACCCTGGAGGCGATCGCGGCGCTGGCCCCGAGTCACATCATCATCTCGCCCGGCCCCTGCACCCCGAACGAGGCCGGCGTTTCGCTCGAGGTGATCCGCCGCTTCGGCCCGGAAATCCCCATCCTCGGTGTCTGCCTGGGGCACCAGGCCATCGGCCAGGCGTACGGGGCGGAGATCGTCCGCGCCACCCGGCCCATGCACGGCAAGACCTCGCGGATCTACCACGACGGAACCGGTCTCTTCACCGGCCTGCCCAGCCCGTTGATCGCCACCCGGTACCATTCCCTGGTGATCGCGCCGGAGTCCGTGCCCCCGGACCTCCGGGTGACGGCCACCGCCGACGACGGCGAGATCATGGCCGTGCAGCACACCTCGCATCCGGTGACCGGGGTGCAGTTCCATCCCGAGTCGGTGCTGACCGAGTACGGCTACCGGATGCTCGACTGGTTCCTGACCGGCGGGCGCGGCATCAACCTGCCGGACCGGGCGGACGGGGCCTCGGTCCGGTTGCCCGCCTGCGACCCCGACCTCGCGGCGGCGCCGCCGCCCGCCAATCTGGTCCGTTAGGGACCGGCCCCGACATGCTTCCCCTCGCTCTTCTCCATCGGCCCCGCTGGCACCTGCTGTGGACACTGCCCACGCTGGTCGCAGCACTCGCGGCCGCACCGGCCCTCGCTCAGGCGCCCGCCGATTCGGTGGATGGATTCGCCGCCGAGATGGCCATGATCCCCATGCGGGACGGCCGCCGGCTGCACACCTACATCTATCGCCCGGCGGGCGCCCGGGAACCATTACCCATTCTCCTCTTGCGAACCCCTTACGGGATCGCCGGCCGGCCTCCACGCGCCCTGCGGGGCGAGTACCGGGAACTGGCCCAGGACGGCTACATCTTCGCCTTCCAGGACATCCGCGGCCGCTACGACTCCGAGGGCGAGTTCGTCATGAACCGGCCGCTCCACGATCCGGCGGATCCGGCGGGCGTGGACGAGAGCACCGATAGCTGGGACACCGTGGACTGGCTGGTGAACCACGTCCCGGGCACGAGCGGGAAGGTGGGCGTGCTCGGCGTCTCGTACCCAGGCTGGCTCGCCGCGATGGCCGGGATCAACCCCCATCCCGCCGTGAGGGCCGTCTCCCCGCAGGCACCGATGACCGACACCTGGATGGGGGATGACTTCTTCCACAATGGGGCCTTCCGCCTCTCCTACGGCTTCGAGTACGCCGCGGAGATGGAGCTTTCGAAGGACGGCTCCGTCCCGGTGCCCATTGACCGCTACGACACCTTCGACTGGTACCGCGAACTCGGACCGCTGTCGCGGATCAATGCGACCGTGCTGCGCGGCCGGGTCCCCACCTGGAACAACTTCGTGGCCCACCCGGCCTACGATGGGTTCTGGAAGGCGCGCGCCCTGCCGGGCTATCTCACCCGTCTCGCCGTCCCGACCCTCACGGTGGGCGGCTGGTGGGATCAGGAGGACTTCTACGGCCCCCTCGCCACCTACGCGGCACTCGAGCGGCTGGACACGGCCGGGATCAACTTCCTCGTCGTCGGCCCCTGGAACCACGGGGGCTGGAACCGGGGCGACGCGGAGGCGCTGGGCCGGATCCACTTCGGGAGCCCGACCGGACGGGTCTTCCGCCAGGAGATCCAGGTTCCCTGGTTCGCCCACTGGCTCAAGGGACGG
>JBBIMQ010000373.1:0-2689 GCA_037444345.1 Gemmatimonadota bacterium
CGTAGACCCACACGGAGTCGTTGAAGGCGTCCACCCAGGCGAAGTCCAGGCGATCCCGCCAGAGCCCTCCGGCGCGATCCTGAACCGACCAGGCCGGCTTGTTCCGCGCGAGCAGCGGATCCTTGGCCACGATGATACGCGCGATCGCATGAATGCCATGCCGGTGGAGCTTCCGGAGCCGCGCCGCGGCATCGGGGGCGCGAAGCCGGCCGTTGGCCCCGATGGCGATCGCCGTGGGCACGCTCGAACGGTAGGTCAGGTAGCCGGTGTCGTCCTTGACGTCAATGACGAGGCTGTTGATCTCCGTGGTGTCGGCCAGCCGGACCAGCTCGTCGAAACGGCGGCCGCCGAAGGCCCAGGCGTTGACGTACAGCGCCCGGACCTCGCGAGGCGGCGGAAGCACAGGTGGGGCTGGCCAGGCCAGCGGCTCGCAGCGGCGGGGTCCGATGGGGCCAGACGAGTCGGGGCGCAGGGCCGGCAAGAGCTCATCCCCCCAGCCGCGATGCGGGACCTGGGCGCCGGCTGGTGTTCCAAAGCTGGTCAGGCTGATTGCCATCGCGACGGCAACTCGCCGTGTGATCCCGGTCACAGGAGCTCCGTGTTCTGACGTCAGACGCCGCGGAAGGAGAGAGCGTTCGCGGTGCTAGCGGCTGCCGGAGCGAGGCTCCCCCTGGCTCCGGGTCCGGGGGAGCCAGGAGGAGCAAGGAGCGTGCAGGCTGTTCGGGGTGTTACGGGCCTGAACGACGGATGTGAATCTCGGCCCGGCGGTTGGCGGTCCGGGCCGCGTCCGTCGTGTCCGGAACCAGCAGGACCGCCGAGCCGAGGCCGGCCGCGCTCACGCGGCTGGGCGGGATACCGGCGGAGAGGATGTAATCGCGGACTGCCTCCGCGCGTCGCTGCGAGAGGCGCGTGTTGTCGGCCGGAACCAGCCGATCGTGGGCGTAGCCGAGCACCTCGGCGGTGGCCTCGGGATCGGCGCGCAGGATGGCCACCACGGAGTCGAGGACCGGCAGGGCGGCGGGGCCGAGGGTGAAGCCGCGGTACGGAAAGGCGGCGCCCGGCACGACGAAAACCTGTTCCAGCAGGGCCGGTTGAGGAGCAGGGGCCGGGCATCCCTGCGGATCCACCGGGGTACCGGGTCTGGTCGCGGGACAGCGATCGAGTCCGTCCGGGATGCCGTCGGCGTCCTCGTCCAGTGGACAGCCGAGCGGGTCTACCTGGACCTCCGCCGGAGTCGCGGGGCAGCGATCGAGCCCGTCGAGAACGCCGTCCTGGTCGCTGTCGAGGGGGCAGCCGTCGGGCTGGACCACGGCGCCCCTGGGCGTGTCGGGACAGCGGTCCAGACCGTCGAGGACTCCGTCTTCATCGGCGTCCGAGGTGCAGCCAGCGGGATCCACCGGGACTCCCGGAGGGGTGTTGGGGCACCGATCGAGGCCGTCGAGGATTCCGTCCCCGTCCTGATCGGTGGGGCAGCCGCGTGGGTTCACCAGTGCCCCCCGGGGGGTTGCGGGGCAGCGGTCGGACCGGTCGTAGACCCCGTCGCCGTCGGAGTCTGCCAGCGGCCGGCTTCCCACCATGAGGCTGAGGCCGGCCTGGGCCCCCAGGTTGAGGAACGGCTCGCCGGCCTGGCGGCTATAGTTGGCCAGTCCTTCGGATCGGAAGAACAGGGTGGGCGTGATCCCCAGCCGCACCCCGGCACCGCCCTGCGCTGCGCTGGTCGAGCCGCAGAGGCCGTACCCGGGGATGGACACTGTGGTGGGGCAAGCGCCTCCGTACTGAAGCCAGGCTACCCCCCCCTTGAAGAACAGGCTCGCGGCTCGACCGAGCGGGAGGTTCACCAGGGCGGACCCGCTCACGCTGCCGACATTGAGGGAGCGATGCAAGCTGGTGCTGGTATGGGTGGGGACGATGGTCCCCTCCGCCTCGAGGGAGAGCGGGCCCCAGACCCAGAAGCCGGCGCGCAGGGTGGGGCCGAAACCGCCCTCGATCTGGCTCGCGCTGTCGAACCGATGGTAGCCGCCGGCGGCGCTCAGCTCGAGCCGGTAGAGCCGCTGGCCGGCGAGGGGGGGCGCGGCGAGCACGCAGGCTGCCGCCAGCGCGGAGAGGGCTGGTTGGGGCACGCTGGATACTGGTTCTCCCCGGGGGCGGTGGCAAGGGCTATGACCCCGGGCCGGACGCCATTAGCGTTCCTCCGACCCCCGGGTGGGGCGATCCCGTAGCCAGGACGCGTGACGGGGCTTCTCGTGGGCCAGGGCGGCCGCCCGGGTCGGCGCGGAGCGCGTCCTGCCGGGAGCACGGGCCGTGCTTCCCTAACGCAAGGTCAGGAGACGATGCGCATTACCATCGAGTACTGCCTGGTCTGAAACTACGAGCCGCGGGCGACCGGTCTGGCCGCCGAGCTCAAAGAGGCATTCCCGGATGCCGAGATCGAACTCATCAAGTCCTCGGGCGGGGTGTTCGAGGTCCGGGTGGATGGGCGGCTGGTGTTCTCCAAGAAGGCCCTGGGCCGCCATGCCGCGCCGGGAGAGGTTCTCGCCTTGATTCGGAAGGGCTGAGCGGTTGCGAATCGCCATCACCACGGGCGGTGGGGACGCACCCGGCCTCAATGCCGTCATCCGGGCCATTGTGCTCTCCGCCCACCAGCGCGGCTGGCAAAGCTACGGGATCCGCCGGGGCTTCGGCGGACTGC
>JBBIMQ010000374.1:0-252 GCA_037444345.1 Gemmatimonadota bacterium
GAACGGAACGCTCTGCATCGGAATCGTGCTCGTCGTGTCGCTCGCCGCGGCGCCGGAGCCGGCTCTCGCCTCCTCGGATTCCGCCGGGGGGGGAAGGGCGGATGGTTCGGGCAAGACAGCTGGCGGCTCGGCCGGCACAGGGTCCCGAGCCGGCGCCACCGCCTTCGGCGCCCGGGCCGCATCAGCCGGGGCCGTGGGCGAGGGCAGCGAAATATAGGCCAGTCCTCCCCCCCCGCCCCCCCCCGCCACGGT
>JBBIMQ010000374.1:265-2681 GCA_037444345.1 Gemmatimonadota bacterium
AGTCACCCAGCCGCAACACGCGGCTCAGGTCGGTAGAGAGCGGCGCCAGCACCGCCAGAAGCACCGCCGCGTGGAGCAGTATCGCGGCCAGGAACCCGAGCGGCGAACGGCGCGACCCCGGAGGGAGAAGAACCAGACGGCGGTGTTGCTGGGTCACGGCGCGAAGCATCGTCGTGGATGGGGACGGCCAGGCGGGGCCAGGGCGACACGCCTCAAAATACCAGGCGGCAGGAGCGCGTGGCGCGCCCTGCCGCCTCCAAGGGTCCATGGGCCGGGAATTTCATCACCGGGCCCGGGGTTCGCCCCGGCTATTGAGCCGGGGTAAACCCGATCACCTGCACCCCCGCGCCACGGGCGATGTCCATGGCCTCGATCACTTCCTGATAGGTCCGCTCCGGCGCCGACTTGACGAACATGAGCTTGGCGGGGCGCGGATCGAAGATGGCGTGCAGCTGGGTGTCCAGCTGGTCTTTGGGAACCGGCTGGGTGTTGATGGCGTACCCGCCATCGGCCGTGAGTTCCAGCACGATCTGGTTCGAGCTGGCCCGGCTCTTCGACGCGGTCTCCGGCGGCGGGACCTGGACATCCATCGCCATCCGGGCCAGCGGCTGCGACACCATGAAGATGATCAGCAGCACCAGCATGATGTCAATCATCGGGATGACGTTCGGCTCGTGATTGACTTCGCCCGGGGCTGCGCTGCCTCCGCCTGCCATGTCAACTCCCCCCGTCCGAAACGTCGAACAGACCGCGCCGCGCCTGCGGCTCGGTGATGGCCGCCATGACCCGGGCGCCGGCGCGCCGCGCAATCTCGACCGCTTCCTGGATCTTGCCGAACTTCAGGTTATGGTCGGCCTTGAAGTAGAGAATCTTGTCCTCGGTGCGCGTGGCGTAGCGGGCCCGGAGCTGGTCCTCCAACACGGCCCCGTCAATCGGCCGGCCGTCCAGGAAGTACCGCCCCTGCTCGTCAATGCCCAGAACGACCTCGTTGTCTCCCTCCGGCCGGGAATCGAGGTTCTTGCCCTTGGGCATCGTCGCCTTGAAGCCCGCGGCGATCAGCGGCGTCACGATCATGAAGATGATCAACAGCACCAGCATGATGTCGATCATCGGAATGACGTTGGGATCCGCCTTGACCGCGGTCCGACCGGAACTAGCTACTGACATGCCCATGGCCGGTCACCGCCTTCTGCGCCTGGAACTCCTTGGTGAAGATGGACCGCCCGAACTCGCTACCGACCTGCTTGATCAGGTAGTCAATCAGCTCCTTGGAGCCGTAGGTCATCTCCACCGAGAGA
This sequence comes from Gemmatimonadota bacterium, assembly GCA_037444345.1. Taxonomy (GTDB): domain Bacteria; phylum Gemmatimonadota; class Gemmatimonadetes; order Gemmatimonadales; family GWC2-71-9; genus JADJOM01. The sequence goes on from JBBIMQ010000374.1 coordinate 1,564, forward strand.
TTCTCGATCTTGGTGGTGAAGTAGTTGTAGAACCACACGGCGGGGATCGCCACCAGCAGGCCGAATGCCGTGGTGATCAAGGCCTCGGCGATCCCGGCCGAGATGCCGGCCAGGCCGCCGGAGGCGCCCTGCGCCGCCATGCCGGTGAAGGCGTTGACGATCCCCATCGTGGTGCCCAGGAGGCCCACGAACGGAGCGGTCGCGCCCACCGTCGCCATGATCCCCATGCCGCGCTTGAACTCGGCCAGAGTGATGAGCATCTGCCGCTCGACCGCCCGCTCGGCCGAGTTGATGTCGGCGGAGGTGATCGTCGCTCGGTCCTGGATCAACGGTTTCACCTCGCCCAGGGCGCCGCCCAGCACCCGCGCCAGTTGGCTCTTCTGGTTACGCTCGGCGAGCGCGATGGCGCGATCCAGCTGCTCCTCCTGGATGGCCCGCGAGAACTCCGGCGCGAACTTCCGGGTCGCCGCCTCGCTCTTCTTGATGACGATCAGCTTGGAGATCGCGACCGTGAGCGAGAGCAGGGACATCACGAACATGATGACGATGATGCCCTTGGCGAACCACCCCGCCACGTTCCAGAGATGGAGAAGATCAAGACCCATGGGGATTGTGCCTCCAGTGAAGGAACCGGGCCGCCCGGCCTCTCAGACCGGGGAGCCGAACAATGGATTCAGGTCGAAGGGTTGAACGACACGGGGACCCGCACCAGCACCCGCACCGGCTCACCCCGCGACTTGCCGGGCCGGAAGCGGCAGCCGGACGCCGTGATCCCCTGCTTGGCCGGCTCCTCGAACGCCTTGTTGGTGCTGCTCACCACCTTCACCGATCCGGGCTCCACCCGCCCATCGGTGTTGACCACGAACTCGAGCGTCACCTTGCCGGGGATGCCCGCCTGCTCCATCACCGGGGGATACTTCCCCTGGCAGGCGACCGGATTCACCACGGCGGGGATCTCGTCCACTTCCGCCTGAAGGAACACCTCGCCCTCCAGAGTGGGTACCGGTCCCGTCCCGCCCGCCACTCCGGTGGCGATTCCGCCTTCCACGCCCTTGCCCGTGAAGTCCTTGGGTTCGAAGCGCTCGTTCAGATTCACCGGTGGGATCTCGGTGGGGATC
>JBBIMQ010000375.1:0-2656 GCA_037444345.1 Gemmatimonadota bacterium
CTTCATCTCGTGCGCCACCCGGCGCGCCATCTCCCGGAAGGCCGCGAGGCGCTCCGCCTCCACCCGGCGATCCCGCGCCTCCGCGAGCCCTGCCGCCATCTCCCGCAGCGCCCGGCGCAGGGCCGCGAACTCCGGCGCGCCCCGTTCCGGCTCGTCAGGCGGGAGCGGTTCCTCCCGCCGGATGTAACCGGCCCACCGGATGAGTTCCTCGATCGGCCGGCTGAGCTGGCGGGAGAGATGGTCGCCCAGGCGAACCGAACCGAAGAGCACCAGGGCCGCGAGCACCAGGATGAGCGCCGCGAGGCCCGCCGAGTAGTAACTCGCGTAGGTCTCCGCCCGCTGGACCCGGCGCAGCGCGTCGTTGAGTTCCCGCGCGTGCGCCGCCAGCGCCCGGCGCTCGGCCTCGCCCAGCCGGGTGGAGTCCACTGTCTCCACCAGGGTCCGCCCGGTGCGGGCCACCTGCTCGATCGCCACCCGGGTGGCCGTGGCGGGATTGGCATTCCGCACCACCAGCGCGAGCGCCACCAGCGCCGCGGCTGTGGGGACCGCGCCGAGCGCGATCAGCGCGAGGAGAATGCGGTTGCGAAAGGAGAGGGCCACGGCGGGAGGTCGGTCACGAAAACGAGTGAGAGATGACGGCCTGGGGAGAGTACCCCGGACTAGGTGCCGGCCCGATCCCTGGCCAGCGGCAGGGCGGAGTGTGTGGCGGGGGGCCTGTCCCCTGCGTCCCCCTGCCGCCTCTCATTGGCCACGCTGCCGCGGCCGGCGGTCCAGCCGGCGATGAGCCCTGCCACGGCCCCCGCCCACTCGATCGGGCTCACCGGCGGGAGCCCGAGCAGCGCGGGAACCGCGGCGAGCCCGGCCAACCCGGCGAACGCGGTCAGGGGGGCGAACCAGGCTGGCCGGGAGGCCCGTGCGGCCCAGTACCCGGCGGGCAAGAGCAGGCCCCCGAGCCAGAGCGCCGACAGGAACCGGGCCTCGGGTCCCAGGGGATACTCGAACGGCAGGAGCGCGCTCCATCCCCACCCCACGCTGAACGGCACCGTGCGCTCCACCGTCCCGGCCGGAGAGTCCACCCGGAAAAGATAGCGGCCGCGGCCGATGCCGGCCTCGAGCCTGAGGGTATCGCCCGGTTTCAACCCGGCGGGCGCCGGCAGCTCCACTACCTGGCCTCTCAATCGGGCCGCCACCATGCCGTTGGTGACGCGGAACTGGAAGCCGCGGGGCGACTGGGTGAGCGCCAAGATCAGGTCCTGGTACTCGCTGTAGAGCGAGAGAATCGGCGCCGGCCGGCTCACCGGTGTCCCCGCCGTGGCCCGCACCACCACCAGAAAGCTGTCGGAGGTGAGGGCATCCCGCAAAACTTCGGTGAACGGCAAGGGCCCGTCCAGCACCTCCCGGTCGTTCACCCGGGCGGAGAGCACGGTGCCCCGGAACAGGTCCATGCCCCCGAGGTCGTGCGCCCAGAGGGCGTGATAGACGTCGGTGACGAGGTGCGGCCGGAGCCCGAGTCCGGTGCCGGCCAGGATCATCAGGAACACCGCGAGCGCCCCCCCGGCCAGGGCCCGGCTCCGGCCGCCGGCGGGAAAGAGAATGCTCCGCCAGTGTTCGGCCAGCCGCACGCCGAGCCAGGCGCCGGCCAGGTTGGACACCACATCGCTCGCGCTCGCGTCGCGCCCGGGGAGCCAGAAGAGCTGCGCTGTCTCGATCGCCAGCGTGAGGCCGAGCGCCCCGAGGAGCACCTTCCGGGCGGAGGTCCACTGGCGGAGCGACCAGCCTAACGGGAGAAAGAGGAGCACATTCTGGAACACGTCGCGCACCCCCTGGCCGCCGCAGCCGAACAGGCAGAAGTGCTGGACCCGGGCAGCAGTTTCCGCCGCCTCGGGGTCGGGCCAGAGCGTGAGTCTGAGGATCGCGGCGAGGAGGAGCGTGCTGTGGAGGATGCCCCAGCGGAACGGTCGAGTCATCGGGCCGCCTCCAGGCCGTCTTGCGGAAGTGGCATCATCCCTGCACTATGCTTCGCTCCGTCGGCGACACCACTCTTCACTCCCACGGACCCGGAATGACGACTGCCGATGGAAGGCTGGTGCGGCGGCTCCGGTCGCTTCTCGCCTGGCTGCCCATCCTGGCCGCCCCCGCGCCCGCCGCCGGCCAGAGCCTGACCGAGGGCGCGATCGAAGGTACGGTGGTCCTGCCGGACGGCACGCGGGTGGCCCAGGTCTCGCTCACCCTGACCGACGCCGTGCGAGGCGCGAGCCTGGGATTCCGGAGCGACGTGCTGGGACGCTTCGCCTTGCAACCGGTGGCGCCCGGAACCTACACGCTGCTGGCCGAGCGGGCGGGCTACCAGCCGGTCCGGTACCGCGGGGTACGCGTGGCGGGCGGGGAGCGGACCGTGCTCCAGATCGTGATCGCGCGCCGCCCTCCGCCCATCACCCGGGTCGAGGAACGCGAGGCGGCGGACCAGCGCCTGGTGCCAGCGGCGTCCCGCGCCGGTCAGGTGCTGGCCGGCGGCGCGCTCGACTGGCCCAACCCGCGGTACGATCTCGCCGAGGTCGGGCGCAACAGCACCCTGGCCACCCCGCCCGGCGCGGGTCCCCCCGGCTTCACCCTGGCGAGCGGCGGCCTGCCCCAGGGGGCGAGCCGGCTGGTCGTG
>JBBIMQ010000376.1:0-2649 GCA_037444345.1 Gemmatimonadota bacterium
CCCGGGGGCACCCTGGCATCGGGCCCGAACACCGCGCGAGCCACGGCGGCCCGGTCTACCGCCATCGTCAGGGCCCGGCGGACCACCCGGTCGCCGAACAGGGGGTGTCCCCCCCGCCGCTCGCCGCCGCCGAGGTTGAATCCGAGGAATCCGTAGGCTGCCGAGGCATACCGCACCGCTCGGAGCGCCGGGTCCGCTTCCACCCGGGCGACGCGGTCCGGCGAGCCCACCGCCTCGAGCAGGTCCGCTTCGTGGGCCAGGACCATGTTGAGAGCCGCGTCGGGGTCCTCCGCAAACCGCCAGATCGCTCGGGCGATACGCGCCCGCGGGCCGCCTGACGAGTCGGCGACCAGGGTCAGCGACGCTCCTCGGTCCCAGCTCGCGACCCGGTACGGCCCGCTCCCCACGAGCCGGGAGAGGCTGGTATCGGCCGCCCAGGCCGTGCGGGGGACGCTCCGCCAGACATGAGCCGGGATGACCCGCACGTGGTAGGTCGCGTCATACAGCTGTTCCGGGTAGGCCCGGCGGAACCGGACCAGGAAGCGGTCCCTGCCCTCGGGCTCCACCAGGATCTGGCCCTCGAGATACCCGCGCGCCGGCGCCCCGAGCCCCGGATCGGTGAACGCCTCGAAGGAGAATCGCACGTCGTCGGCGGTCACCGGCTGGCCGTCCTGCCAGCGCGCCCCGCGCCGCAGGTGAAATCGCCAGGTCAGCGAGTCCACCCGCTCCCAGCGGGCCGCGAGCCCGGGCTCGTACCCCGTCGAGTCGATCGGCGCGGCCCCGGGGGCGAGGTTGGCCAGCCGCTCGAAGACCTGGTCGCTGATATCCCGCCCCACCGTCTCCCCCACGAGGGGCGGCAGAAGCGAGGCCGGCTCGCCGACTGCGGCGATGACGATCGTGTCGCAGCGGGGACAGGCCTCCTCGCGGGCGCACGCCCCGAGCGCGAGAAGCCCGGGCAGGACCACCCCTGCCGCCCAGGGCGGCAGGATCCCCCCCCTGGCCGCCCGCGCCGGTCCCGGCCCGCCGTGCGGTCCCCTCACAGGTACCGCTCCCGGATCACGCGGACATGATGGATCTCGTGCCCCGCGATGATGTACGCCAGGGCCCGCGCGGTGACGGGGGAGCCGTTGGCCACGCCCCGCCGGGCGAGCGCTGCCGCACCCAGTCCGCCGATGAGCGCCAGGGTCGCGTCGCGCACGGCGCGGAACTCGGCGGCCACATCCGCCAGCGGGCGGCGCTCGAACTCGCCCGCCGGCACGTACTGCTGCTCGTCGAACCCCGGGAGGGGGGTGGCGTCGCCTCGCGCGACCCGGAGCAACCGGTAGGCGAAGATCCGCTCCGAGTCGCTCAGGTGGCCCACGATCTCCCGGATCGTCCACTTCCCCGGCGCATACCGGTGTCCGGCCCGTGCCTCCCCGATCTCGGCGAGCAGACGACCCGTGCCCTCGCGAAGCTCGGCCAGGATCTCTAGCAGGTCTCCCTCGGGGACTTCGGAGACATAGGTGTCGTAGTACGCGTGGTACTCGCCCGCGGCGGGACGCGGGATCGCAGTCCTGGGCATGGGCCGCCTTCCGATCATGTCGGAGTGCTGTGAAATAGCCTGTTCCAGCCCTCGGAGCAACCGGCTCTGAGGAGGGGCAATTCGGGGAAGGCCGGAACGATTCGATTCACCTGGAACGACGCGATCAACCCCGGAGGAATGTGAGCGGCCTCACCAGCGCGGCTCAACTCGCGTCCGGAGCCGAGCTTGAGGAGCGCTGCCCCGACCGGCACCAGGGTTGCCCTGGCCCTGCGGCCGAAGGCACACACCAACCCTAACAGGAGCAGATCCGATGTCCCGCATGAAACTGTGGACGCTTGCCGCTCTGGGCGTGCTGGCCGCCGCATGCAGCGACGGCTCGGGACCCGGCTCGACCGGGCGCCAGGTGAGCTTCCAGCTCGCCACCCGCGCCGGGGGCCCCGCACCGGCGCCGGGAATGGCCGCGCTCGCCGGCACCGAGACGATCGCGCTCGGCAGCGACACGATCGTCGTCACCCAGGTCCAGCTCGTCCTCCGCGAGATCGAACTCAAGCGCGTGGGCGGCCTCCCGTGCGACACCACGGTCGTGGGCGACGACTGCGAGGAGCTCGAGACCGGCCCGGTGCTGCTCGACCTCCCGCTGGGCGCCGGCGCGGCCCGGCAGTTCACGGTACCGGTGGATACTGGCTCGTACGGAAAGGTCGAGTTCGAGATTCACAAGCCCTCGAGCTCGGACGACGCGGCCTTCCTCGCCCAGCACCCGGCGTTCGACGGAGTGAGCATCCGGATGACCGGGACCTACAACGGGACGCCCTTCACCTACTCGAGCGACCTGGATGTCGAGCAGGAGGCCGACCTGGTGCCGCCGCTCATCGTGACGGACAGCTCCGGGGCCAACCTCACCCTGTTCGTGGACCTCGGCACCTGGTTCGCCGACCAGCAGGGCACCGGCCTCATTGACCCGGCCAGCGCCAACAAGGGCGGCCAGTTCGAGAGCGAGGTGAAGAACAACATCGAGGCCTCGTTCAAGGCGTTCGAGGACGACGATCGCGACGGTCGGGACGACAATTCCTGATAGCCGGGCAGCGCGGTAGGACGGTAAGACGGTAGGACGGTAAGACGGTAGGGGC
>JBBIMQ010000377.1:0-2642 GCA_037444345.1 Gemmatimonadota bacterium
TCCGGAGGCGGGGGTGAGCTGGGGGTTAACGACCCTTGACCCGTCTCGAAACTGGCTCCTGCTCAACGAGCCTTATCCCCTGCCGGCTGGCTGCTTTCACGGTCACCACCACAGGTTGCCACAAGTACCGGATCGCCGACCGGGAGGGCGACATGCCGCGACACTCGTGGTGCTCGGGGTTATATACTGGCGGGTGCGCGGCGGGCATCTCTCAAGTGTCGCTCCCGACCTGCGTCGGCTCGCCGGTCCGCTGCTTCACCTGTTCGGTCACCGGGGGCACTCGGGCCGCTCCGGGGGAGGGCACCGGGACCGCAGCGGGGCCGCGGTCGCCAGGTTTCGCCAGTGAGAGGCACCCATGCGGCTGAATCGCCTCGGGCTCGCCGCCGCGATCGGCGTCGCCGCGACCGCCTGGGGCTTCGCGGTGATCCTCGCCCAGGAGCCGCGGCGACCCCAGGTCCTGGTCCTCACCGGCCAGGCACACCGCGTGCTCTCCCTCGTCTATCGAGCCCATCAGACCGAGCTCATGGGCTGCATGCTCGGCGAGCTTCGAGGAGACACGGTTCGGGTGGAGCGCATCGGGCCGGCGGATGTTGACCCCGAGCACTCGACCCCGGAGCACGTGCTGCCCCGGCAGACCTGCGAGGAAGCCGGCTGGGCCCCGGTGGTGGGCATGATCCACTCCCACACGTCCCCGGAGAACTGCTGGTACTTCTTCCCGGGCACCCGGGTGCCCACCTCCGATGGGCAGTCGTTCCTTCGCAGCAGCTACCCGGTGGACGCCATTCTCTGCGGTTCCGAGGTGGTGTGGATCAACCGCGCGATGGAGGAGCGCCGACACCCGCTTCCGGCACCGGGCCGCTCGGGAGTGGACTCGACGGAATCCCTCAGGTAGGATTTCACCCCGGCTTCACGGCCGCTTCATCGCGGCGGGTGGATGGTTCGGCATCTTGACTCCGGCACGCCCCGTGGCGGCGAGAAGCTCGGGTGGCGCGGCCGGAGGAGATACTCGACAGGCACTTCGGGAGGAGGAACCGATGCTGGCCAAGCTGTTCCCCGCCAACGAGCACCCCATCGAGCGGGTCCTGCGTGTCCTGCTCGGGGCGGGAATTCTGTCGCTTGCCTTCGTGGGGCCCAGGACGCCGTGGGGCTACCTCGGTCTGGTCCTGATCGTGACGGGACTTCTCGGAAGCTGCCCGCTCTACGCGCTGTTCGGGTTCAGCACCTGTCCAGCGTGCCGGCAGGAGGAGACCGTCAGGCGGTAAGACCCCACCGCCCTACGGCCCCCCGGCGCGGGGCCGTGCCCGGGGGGCGACCTCGCGCGGTGCTTCGAAGTCGCCGGGCTCCTGGGGCCGGAAGGTGAGATCCACCGCCAGGAAGAGCGTCTTGGAGAACGGGAAGAAGAAGGCTGGAAAGGCGATCGCCGCGAGCACGTCCGCTGCGACTATCCGGCCCCAGGCCGGCTCGGGCCAGGTGAGCACCAGACCGGCGGCGAACACGACCCCAAGCAGCGCTTCGGTCGCGAAGAGATTGATGGTGTAGCTCCCCACCCAGTACCCGCCCTCGGGTTCGCGATCAAAGTGGAGCCCGCAGGCCGGGCAGGCCGGACACATCCGGAACCAGCTGGTGAACACCGGCCCGCCGCCGCAATTCGGGCAGCGGAGGCGTAGGGCGCGGGCGTAGAGTCTGGCGGTGGGGGTCACATCCATATCATGGGCTTGCCGCCGGGAAGGGGGCAAGAGCGTGACCGCTCTCCGGTCAGGGCGTCACCAGGACGACCTTCCCCTCGGGCAGCCAGGTCCCCGGCCCGGCCAGCACCTGAGCCGGGGTCAGGGCGAGCGGTTCACCGGCCGGAAGGGCAGTCAGCACCCCGTCGTGGGCGAAGTGGAGATAGTAGAGCGTGGGTCCGGCGTTCCGGGCGTGCTCGACCACGAAGCGGGCGACGGCCTGCGGCCAGTGGCCGGCCGGCCGGGGCGGCCGCTCGCTGGCGCGCCGGTGCGCCTCGAGGGCGCGGATCATCTGCTCCCGGGTGAGGCCCAGGGCGCGATACCGCCGGCGGAGCCAGGCCTCGTCCTCCCGCGCCACGGGGTGCCGATCCACCACGAGATCGCAGGAACACGCCCCATGCACCAGGCGCGCCACCGTCTGGGCCTGGGGCATCAACTGGCGAACCAGGCGCTGCTCCCCCGAGCCAAGGAGGTCCGCGGCCAGGCCAGCCGGGAGCATGGCGCGGACCTCGCTCAGGGTGAGCGGGGAGGCGAGGAGGAGGTGAAAGCACACGGGTTACCCTTCGCCGCTGGCCCGCAGTCGCTTCGCCGCCCTGCTTTGGAGAATCAGCCGGGCCGCCTCCGCCGCCGGGCCGCTCCCGGCTGCGATGCGCTCCAGGGTGGGGTCGTCCTGGCGGCCCAGCTGGGCCGCGATCGCCACCAGGACCGCCCCGTGCATGTGCCGCTCCCGATCCGCCAGCGCCTGGCGCCGCGCCGCGATCCCGCACCAGAGCGAGAGGAGGAGCGCCGCGAAGAACAGCAAGAGGCTCAGTGCCCCGACCTCGCGCGCCACCCACCCCTTGACGCCGGCCAGCGCCACCACCAACAGCAGCGCGGCGAGCCCCGCCACCGCCCACGCTCCCGCCCGATAGCCCCGGG
>JBBIMQ010000378.1:0-2635 GCA_037444345.1 Gemmatimonadota bacterium
TGGCGCACCCGGAGCCGGCCGGTTTCGCGGGCGCTCCGGGCCAGCGAGGCCAGGCGCCGCACGGCGTCCATCGCCGCCTCCAGCGCCGGGTCGCGCTCGGGCGAGGGCTCGGGCCAGGGGGCCAGATGCACTGAAACGCCGGTGAGGGCCCGGTGGATCCAGTCGCTGGCGAACGGCACCGCCGGAGCCATCAGCCGGCTCACCCCGGTCAGACATTCGTGCAGCGTGGCCACGGCCGCCGGATCCGCCTCGCGGTCCGGCGCCCAGAACCGGCCGCGGTTGGTGCGCACATACCAGTTGGAAAGCTCGTCCACCACGAAGTCCATGAACGCCCGCACCCCGGCGGTGCAGTCGTAGTCCGCCCAGGCGGCGGTGACCGCCTCGATCGTGGCGTCGAGCCGGCTCAGAATCCAGCGGTCGGCATCCGGCCGGTCGGACCGGGGCGGGACCGGCATGCCCGGCCGGGCATAGAGCCGGAAGAACTCGTAGCTGTTGCGGAGCGCCCGGAAGAAATCACCCGTCACCTCGGGGATCTGCCGGGGATCGAACCGCTTCGGCAGCCAGACCTGGCTCGAGCCCAAGAGGTAGAGCCGGATGGTGTCGGCGCCGAACGCGGAGACCATGTCCCACGGGTCCACCACGTTGCCCCGGCTCTTGGACATTTTCTGGCCGGTGGCGTCGAGCACCAGCTCGTTGACGATCACGTTGCGGTACGCCGGGCTGTCGAAGACCGTGGTGGCGATGGCCAGCAGCGAGTAGAACCAGCCCCGGGTCTGGTCCACCCCCTCGCAGATGTAATCGGCCGGAAAGTGGGCCTGGAACTCCGCCTCGTGCTCGAAGGGGTAGTGCCACTGGGCGGAGGGCATCGCCCCCGAGTCGAACCAGGTGTCAATCACCTCGGGTGTGCGCCGCCGGGTCCCGCCGCAGGCGCAGGGCCAGACGTACTGGTCAATGTGAGGCTTGTGGGGGTCGAAGTCGGGAGGCAGCGGCCGGCCCCACCGTTCCGCCAGGCGAGCGTAGCTCTCCACCACCTCGAGGTGCGCCGGCTCCCGGTCGCAGATCCACACCGGGAGCGGGGTCCCCCAGAACCGGTCGCGCGAGAGGGCCCAGTCGACGTTGTTCTCCAGCCACTCGCCGAACCGCCCGCTCCCGATCTCCGGGGGGTGCCAGCGGACCGTGCGGTTGTGGGCCACCAGCCGGTCCTTCACCGCGCTGGTGCGGACGAACCAGGAATCCCGGGCGTAGTAGAGGAGCTTGCTGTCGCAGCGCCAGCAGAACGGGTAGTCGTGCTCGTACGATTCGGTCTTGAGCCAGCGACCCTCCGCCTTGAGCCGCCGGACGATGGCCTCGTTGGTCGCCTCGGCGGTGACCAGCTGCCCTTCGATCTCGGGCCAGGTGGTGCCGCTGAAGGTCCCGTCGGGCGCCACTGGCCGCAGGAGCGCGAGCCCGTGCTCCAGGCCGGCGGCGTAGTCGTCGGCGCCGAAGGCGGGGGCCAGGTGCACGATCCCCGAGCCGTCCCGGTCCGAGACGAAGTCCGCCGCGATCACCACCGAGTGCCGGGCGCCGGGCGGCAGCGGCACGATCTCGAGCGGCCGCCGGTAGCTGAGGCCGGCCAGCGCCTCGCCCCTGTGCCGCGCCAGAGGTTCTCCCTCCCCCACCGCGCCGAGCACGGCCCCTGCCCGCGCCACGGCGAGAAGCAGGCGCCGCCCGTCAGGCAGGGCGTACTCCCCGTACTCCACCTCGGGGTGAACTGCGAGCGCCACGTTGGAGGGGAGGGTCCAGGGCGTCGTGGTCCAGACCACGAACTCCCGCCCGCTCCCGTCGGCCAGGGGAAACGTGACGTACACCGACCGATCGGTCACCTTGTCGTATCCCAGCGCCAGCTCGTGGCTCGAAAGCGCCGTCCCGCAGCGCGGGCAATAGGGGAGCACCTTGTGACCCCGGACCAGCAGCCCCTTGTCGAAGAGGCGGGCCAGCAGCCACCAGACGCTCTCGATGTACTCCGGACTGTAGGTGATGTACGGCCGCTCGTAATCGAGCCAGTAGGCGATCCGGTCCGACAGCGTCTCCCAGTCCGCCTTGTATTTCCAGACGCTCTCGCGGCAACGCCGGTTGAATTCGGCCACCGAGATCTTGGCCCCGGGATGATCGCCGATCTCGGTCTTGCTGGTAATTCCGAGCTGCTTCTCCACCTCGATCTCGACCGGAAGCCCGTGGGTATCCCACCCCGCGATGCGGGTGACCGACTCCCCCTGCATCGCATGGAACCGGCAGATCAGGTCCTTGATGGTCCGGGCGAAGACGTGATGGATGCCGGGCCGGCCGTTGGCGGTCGGGGGCCCCTCGTAAAAGACGAACGGCTTGCCGCCGCGGGTCGCCTCCAGGGTCCGGCGGAACAGGTTCTCTTCTTTCCAGAGCCGGAGAAGCGCCTGTTCCATTGCGTCAGGCGACTGGTCCGGCCAGGCCGGGTAACTCATCGGTCGAGGCGGGCCACCAGCGCCGTCACCAGCCGGGTGAGTTTGGGCTCGGCGGCGTTGGCCGTCGCGATGATCTTGTTGATGTCGGCGGGCTCCAGCGCGTCCGGCAGGCACTGGTCCGTGATGATCGAGATGCCCACCACCCGCATCCCCTCCTG